>JAZUAV010000018.1:0-17016 GCA_045638165.1 Methanobrevibacter sp. | reverse complement strand
CTTTAATTTTATCAGCCACTACATCAAAACTACCACTAATGATAGCTACATCTACATCTTTATCTTTTAGACATTTGATGGTTTTTTCTGCGCCAGGCATTAATGGAAGATCACAAGCAACTTTTTCAATGTCTTCAATAGAAGTTCCTTCAAGAAGTTGTACTCTGTCTTTAATAGAAGTTTCAAAGTCAATTTCACCTTGCATAGCTTTTTCAGTAATTTCAGCTATGTCCTCTTCAACATTTGCTAATTTTCCTATCTCATCTATCGCTTCACCATCAATAATAACGTTGTCTAAGTCAAATACTACAAGTTTAATCAATAATACCACCAATTATATTAAATCTAGCTCACTTAATCTATCGTAAGCTCTTTCGACACCAAGTTTAGCGTCGCTTTTAGTTTTGGCACCAGTACATACCACTTTACCGGAACCAAATAATAATAAAACCACTTTAGGGTCAGATAACCTGTATACCAAACCAGGGAATTGTTCCGGTTCGTATTCGGTATCTTCAAGTTCTAAAGCTACTGCTTCCAAGTTTAATGTGGATTCTAAGTTTGCAGAAGCCACAATGTTTTGAATTTTAATTTCAAATTCTTCGGGAATGTCGGTATCGACAGTCCTCATCAAATCGACAGTCTTTTTGATTGCCAATTTAGAATCATCTATAGATTTTGCTCCAGTACAAACAAGCTTACCAGAGCTGAAAAATAATGCTGCGGTTTTAGGATCTTTAAGTTTAAAAACCAATCCCGGAAACTGTTCAGCATTAAAATTAACCCCTTCTAAAGCTTGTGACACTTCAGTAAGAACAATGTCTTTACCAATGCTTGCAGAAGCAACAATGTTTTCAATTTTGATATCAACATCGGTCAATTTAAAACCTCCACTTAAGTTATTAAAATTAGTAAGTAAAATTTAAGAAAACAAAAAAGTAAGTTAAATTTTTACTAATAAAATATTTAATTTAAATAGTATATAAAGGTATGTTTATATTATATAAAAAAATTTTTTTGTAAAATATTTTGATAAAAATAAAAAAAATTATCTGCTTAAAAACTTAATAAACTTAACAATCAAATATCCGAATAATCCTTTATTTTTATAGATATCATCAATTTCTTTTATTTCATTTAAAAGAATTTTCATCTCAGAATCACTGAATTCTCCTTTTTTTAAAAGACTTACGTAATTGAGCAGGAAAGGATTAATCATTTTATCATATTTTACAAATCCATATTCATTACATTTTGAAATAGCTAATTTATATGACCTGATAGAATCCAAAACCAAATTAAAGTTGATATTTTTAGTAACCGATAATGTATCCTCATCAAAACGCATGAAATAATTGGTGATGAACTTGTCATTCAGGAAAATAATTTCGCCATGATTATAAACGTCCAAAACAAAGTTCAAATCCTCGCCGGCAATCAATTCTGGAAACTCACCAATGCAAGACCTTTTAAAAATTTTTGTCCAGATTGAAGGCAATATCTTTAGGATTTCAGGGTTTTGGCGAACGTCTGATATAATAATTCTCTGCCCCCTGTCAACGCTTTTTCCATAGAATATCCTATAAAAAATATTGCTCCATAAAAATGAAAGCATACCTGAAAAGCTGGGATTGCACTCCAGATCATTTTTCATGTCCAAATTGTCACTGTAAGCTGAATAGGACTTTAATTTTAAATCATCATAAACCCTGTAATACCTTCCGAATACCATATTCGCATCTGATGAGGCGATTTCTGTGTATAAGACCTCACACGCTTCAGGAGCAAATGTATCATCGGCATCCAAAAACATGATATAATCAGAACTGGCCTGTTTAAGGGCAACGTTTCGAGGCCCCCATGCGGCCCCCATATTCTTATCCAAATGAATGGCTTTGAAATTGGGATATCTGCTGCAGTATTCATCAATGATTGCCCGAGTTCCATCGGTTGAAGCATCATTTACTATAATGACTTCCAGATTCTCAACGCCGATGCTCTGATTGGCAACGGAATCTAGTGTGAGAGGCAGATATTTCTCCCCGTTATAAACCGGAATTATGACAGACACTTTAAACTCAGACATTACTTGATTTTATATTTTAATTCTTATTTAAATTTTCGACACAAATTATTATTAACCTAAAAGTTAAAGTAATAACAAAACCCTTTGATGGTTGATAGAAATGATAGAAGTGGAAGTTAAGGCAAAAATTGATAATTTCGAAGATATGGAAAAAAAATTAAATGAGTTAGGGGCCAAAAAAAGCAAAAAAGAATTTCAGGAAGACATATACTTCAATAGCCCAGTAGTTGACTTTGCACAAACTGACGAAGCGCTGAGGATAAGAACAACAAATGAAAATGATAAAAGCAATATTTTCATAACCTACAAAGGCCCTAAAATCGATGAAAACAGTAAAACCCGTAAAGAAATTGAAATGGGAATTGAAGACAGCGAGAAATGTGCAGGCATTTTTGAAGCCATAGGATTTGAAAAGGTTAGGGCAGTGAGAAAAGACAGGCAATATTACACATATGAAAACTTTGAAATCTCGCTTGATGATGTTGAAGGTTTGGATCCCTATATGGAAATAGAAATAGCTCTTGAGGATGGCAGTGACTATAATGATGCTCAAAAAAGCATTTTTGAGCTGTTTGAAAAATTAGGCATCACAGACGGCTTTGAGAGAACATCATATCTGGAGCTATTAGAAAAGTTATATAAATAAAATAACATACATTATAATATTATATCAATTTTGATTTAAAGAAGGGATTAATTTTGCAATATTATATAAGTCACTATAACAAAGAAAGTGAAATCGACTTTCCTAAAGATTTCATTATCTATGATACAACCTTAAGGGACGGTGAGCAAACCCCCGGCGTTTGTTTCAGTCTCAAAGACAAATTGGAAATAGCAAGAAAGCTTGATCAATTTAAGATTCATCAGATTGAAGCGGGTTTCCCGATTGTTTCACAAAGGGAAAGGGAATCTGTAAAGACAATTGCCAATGAAGGTCTTGATGCTGATATTCTCGCCTTAACCAGAACAAAACCCGAAGATATTGACGCCGCCCTGGACTGTGATGTGGATGGAATAATTACTTTTGTTGGAACATCAGACATTCACCTGGACCACAAAATGCACATTACCCGTCAGGATGCAATTAACTTATGTGAAACTGCAGTGGATTATGCGAAGGACCATGGTCTTTATGTCGCATTTTCAGCGGAAGATGCTACAAGAACAGATATTGACTTTTTAAAAAGGATTTACTCAAAAGCGGAAGAATGCGGTGCTGACCGTGTCCATATTGCAGACACTACAGGTGCGATTACACCACAGGGCATTGATTACTTGGTAAAAGAGCTTGTAAAAGATATTGGCGTGAACATCGCTCTTCACTGCCACAATGACTTCGGTCTTGCAGTCATCAACTCAATTACAGGAGTCCTGGCAGGTGCAAAAGGTATTTCAACAACAGTGAATGGTATCGGTGAAAGGGCAGGTAACGCATCACTGGAAGAGCTTATTATGGCTTTAAAAATATTATACGGCAAGGATTTAGGATTCAAAACCAAATACATTAAAGAGCTGTCCGACATCGTATCCAAAGCCAGCGGACTTCCGATTCCATATAACAAACCGGTTGTTGGTAATAACGTGTTCAGACACGAATCAGGAATTCACGTTGATGCCGTTATTGAAGAGCCGTTATGTTACGAACCATATGTTCCTGAATTGGTTGGCCAAAAAAGACAGCTCGTTTTAGGAAAACATTCCGGATGCAGAGCTGTAAGGGCCAAATTAAATGAATGCGAACTGGATGTAACTGATGACGAACTCATTGAAATAGTAAGACAAGTTAAAAAGCAAAGAGAAGAAGGCAAATACATTAACGATAAAGTATTTAGGGAAATCGTTAAAAATACCAAAAAATAAGGTTATAAAATGAATATTACAGAAAAGATTCTTTCTAAAAAAGCAGGCCATGAGGTAAGTCCTGGAGAAATCATAGAAATTCCGGTTGACCTTGCAATGTCCCATGACGGGACCAGCCCCCCTGCAATCAAAACATTTGAAAAGATAGCTGACAAGGTATGGAATCCCGACAAGATAGCTATCATATTTGACCATAACGTTCCTGCAAACACAATCGGTTCTGCCGAGTTTCAAAAGATTTGCCGCGAATTTATCAAAACCCAAAATATCAAAAGAAATTTTATACATGGCGAAGGAATTTGCCACCAGGTAGTCCCCGAGATGGGATTGGTCGAACCTGGAAAAGTCATTGTCGGTGCAGATTCACACACATGTACATATGGTGCATTTGGAGCATTTTCCACAGGAATGGGGGCTACAGACCTTGCAATGGTTTGGGCAACCGGAAAAAGTTGGTTTATGGTTCCAGAAGCCATCAAAATGGAAATCGAAGGTGAATTCAATCCATACATTGCACCAAAAGATTTAATCTTAAACATTATCGGCGAGGTTGGAATCGCCGGTGCAACCTATAAAACAGCCGAATTTTGCGGATCCACAATAGAAAACATGGGCGTCGAAGGACGGGCAACCATGTGCAATATGGCCATTGAAATGGGAGCAAAAAACGGAATAATGGAACCCAACAGAGAAGTAATCGACTACATCTGCAAAAGAACCGGCAAAAAAGAATCCGAATTGAATATAGTAAAATCAGACAGCGATGCGATTTATGAAAAGGAAATGCACTTTGACATAAGCGATTTAGAACCTCAAATTGCATGTCCAAACGATGTTGATAATGTTAAAGGCATCTCAAAAGTCGAAGGAACACCAATTGACCAATGTTTAATTGGCTCTTGTACCAATGGAAGACTCTCCGACCTGAAGGATGCTGCAGAAATCCTAAAAGACAAGAAAATAAACGACAACATAAGATTATTGATACTTCCTGCTTCCCGCGAAATCTACAAACAGGCAATGCATGAAGGATATATTGAAACTTTCATAGATGCAGGAGCCATCATATGCAATCCCGGATGCGGACCTTGCCTTGGAGGACATATGGGAGTATTGTCCGAAGGGGAAGTATGCATCTCTACAACAAACAGAAACTTCAAAGGAAGAATGGGCGATCCGGCTTCCTCAGTATACTTATCAAACTCAAAAGTAGTGGCTGCCTCAGCAATTACCGGAGAAATCACAAATCCAAAAGACCTATAGTTGATACAATGACAGACAAAAACGAAGCAAACAAAGCACTAATCGATAAAATAAACGAAGTAGAAAAAGAAAACAACAAAACATTTTCAAATACACAAAAAATCCTTTTAACAACTGACGGGTCAATTACTGCCATTTTGGATGTGCTGTATGGTAAAATCACATTGACCACAATCGACCAGCACTTTGAAAATGCAGATGCAGAGCATGCCCGATTGGTTAATGTTCCGGTAGGTGAGCAGATTAACTTCAGGGAAGTCATAATGCACAGAGACGACAAGCCGCTGATATATGCAATATCACATATTCCCCTCTCAAGATGCAATGATGAAATCTGTGCAGACTTGATTAGGGCGGACATACCTATCGGAAGAATATTGAAAAATTACGAAATTGAATCAAGAAGGGAAATCAGAAATATCTGGATTGAAGAGCCTAATGACAAACTAAAGGAAATATTCGGCACAGACGAGGAGATGCTGGCCCGTGACTATGTCATCATCAACTGTGATGAAATCCTGATGTGGATTAAAGAGGTATTCCCTATAAGCCATTTCACTGAAATTTAGGGGTGTAATAATGAGTCCTGAAAAAACTCCCATAAATGAAATCAGAACAAAAATACTTGAACTAGAAGACAACTACGATATAAAACTCTCAACAATGCAAAAAACCCTATTTTCAATCGAAGGACAAATCGTTACAATACTGGACACTTTATATGGAGATGTTAAGCTATTCATAATAGACCAAAAAATAATAAAAGCAGACGAAGACATTGCTGAAAAGCTTGATATAAATGAAGGCGATGAAGTGGATTTAAGAGAAGTCCTTATTCACAAACATGGCCGCCCACTTATTTATGGCTTTTCCTACATCCCAAAAGACAGATGCAGTGATACAGTCATTGAAAAACTACTCAATGAAAAATCCACAACCGGCCGAATACTCCTAGAACATAAAATAGAATCAAGAACAGAAGTAATCAATATCTCAATTGAAAAACCGTCAGCAACACTTCAAAGCGTATTTAACACTACAGAAGATATGTTAAGCCGTGAATACATATTAATACATAAGAAAAATATAGTTATATGGTCTAAAGAAATATTTCCAATAAGTTATTTTAAAGATTGGGTGATATGAGTGAATCCAAAATGCAACATCATCAAAAACGAAATTAGAGAAGTAATAACTGAACTAGAACAGGAACATGACGTGAAAATTTCAACCACTCAAAAGATATTGCTGACAACAAGAGGACCGATTACAACCGTTCTGGATGTCCTATACGGTGAAGTCAGACTGTTCATGTTAGACCAGCATATTGAAAAAGCTGACAAAGATGTTGCAGGTCTGCTTGGGATAAATGAAGGCGATGAAACAATATTCAGAAACTCCATAGTATTCAAGAACAAGCGCCCATTGGTATATGTAATGTCACATATTCCCATCTCAAGATGCAGCAAAGAAATCATTGAAGATTTACTTAGCGGCAAAATAACAACCGGCAGAATAATCGATAAACACGATGTCGAAACCATGAGAAAGATAAATAAAGTCGAGATAGAAAAGGCAACACCACTCCTTACGGAAGTATTCAAGACAAGCGAAAACATGCTGACACGCGAATACACAATGAGCCACAAGAAGGAAATAGTCATATGGACCAAAGAACTGTATCCTATAAGCTATTTTAATGAATAGGTGATTAGATGGGTGTTAAGCTGAAGGATATTGTAGAACCGAAAACTATCAGTTTTAAAGATTTGGAAGGAAGAAGCGTTTCAATAGATGCATTCAACACACTATATCAATTCCTATCAACAATCAGGCAAAGGGATGGAAGACCGTTGACTGATGAAAACGGGAACGTCACATCCCACTTAAGTGGAATATTATATAGAAACTCATCAATGATTGAAAAGGACATAAAGCCAATCTATATCTTTGACGGAACCGCACCGGAGCTTAAAAGTGAAACCCAAGCAAAAAGAAGGGAAATCAGAGAGGAATCCGAAAGAATATTTAAAGAAGCACTTGCCGAAGGAGATACTGAAAAGGCCCGAAAATATGCAATGAGATCATCAAAATTATCCCCCGAAATTATTGAATCATCAAAAAAGCTATTGACATTAATGGGGATTCCATATATCGAAGCCAAAGGGGAAGGTGAAGCACAAGCCGCCTACCTGGTTTCAAAAGGGGACGCATATGCAGTGGCTTCACAGGATTATGACTGCCTCTTGTTTGGAGCAAAAAGGGTCGTTAGAAATCTGGCCGTCAGTTCAAACCTTGGAAACTTGGAATTTTATGAACTGGATAAGGTTTTAAGACAGCTGGACATTACCCGTGAAGAGCTGGTAGATATGGGAATAATAATCGGAACCGATTTTTGTGAAGGGCTTAAGGGAGTAGGTGCAAAAACCGCTTTGAAATTGGCCCATAAAGGACAATTAAAGGAAAAGATAGCTGAGCTTCAAAAGGAATCAACCCATGATTTGGATGAGGTTCGAGAAATTTTCCTGAACCATAACGTGAATACCGACTACAAAATAAAATGGGAAAAACCAAAACAGGACAAGATTATCGAATTCTTATGCTACGAACATGGATTTTCCGAAGATCGTGTAATAAAAGCATCTGACAAGCTTAAAAACCTCAATTCATCCCAAGGTAGTCTCGATGCATGGTTTTGATTAAATTTAAATAATAAAGTTTACTAATCTTAAATTGATTCAAATTGTCTGCAATTACCACCACAAACTTATTGTAGAAAATATTTGAATCAGTTGATGATTCCTACATGGAATCATTGACATTTAATTATACTTATTTTCTTCTACAAATTTTAATGAAAAATTAAAATATTGTTTTAATCTTGAAAAATTGTCTTTATAGCGTAAAATTGAATTAAAACACAAGTAAATCTTAAATAATAGTTGTTCAATACATATTTACACAAATATGACTTTTCACAGTTGAAAAAATTTTAGGTGTTGACTTCATTTTAACTGTGGATGGTGATTTTCATGAAAAATGTATTTCTCCATTAATCACACCACATTCATAAATTCAAATTCTCCCATACATTAATAAGGAGGAAAATCCTCACCAAAAACCATTTTTGCATACTTAACAGCCAAATCAACCTGATTCTTATAACTTTTAATCATTTCTGTTTCGAAATGCTCCCTTGAAGGAGACTTCAAAATCAATTTTAGCAACTTTTCATAAGTTTCAATGGCCAAATCCTTATCAAACCCATATCTTTCAACAATATTGGAATCTAATTTCTCAATGCATGGAATCTCCAATGTTTTGCAAACCGTATTGGTTGAAAAATAAGACATCCTAATCAAAGGGGATACGGATGACACCAAAACATGATTTCCCAGTTTAATCAATGGGGGAATTCCAGTCTGTTCATATCTCTCCATTGAAGTTAACTTGTCATAATTCTTAAGATTGTAGCAGTGAAGCTCTGTGTAAAAATCCGGTTCGAAGTATTCAATCAAGTCCAATATCTTTGATCCCAAATCGGACTCATAGTACTCCTTTTTAATAGTTGAAATATAGGGTGTCTTGTCAAAATTATAAAAATAGAACTGTCCAGGTGACAAATCCTCTTCATTAATCCTTTTAATGAATTTCAAAGAGGTTACACCTTCATTTCCATGAACTCCACCAATGAATAGCTTGGTTGGTCCTTCACCATTATCAATGTATCTAAAATAGGACATGAAAAAAATAAAAAAATCGAAGGAAATTTATGTTCCTTCTTGCCAGTTAGCCATGTAAGCTTTTTGTTTGTCTGTTAATGAGTCGATTTCAATGCCCATTGCATCCAGTTTCATTGATGCGACAGTGTAATCGATTTCATCAGGCGCTTTGGTTACTCCAACTGGTAGGTCATTTTCTAAAATGTGTTTTGCTGATAATGCCTGTACAGCAAAGCTCATATCCATAATCTCTGCAGGGTGTCCTTGTCCACGTGCAGCGGATAAGTTGACTAATCTGCCGTCAGCTAAAAGATAGATTTTTCGTCCGTCTTTTGTAGTGAACTCTTCGATACTTTCACGTACTTCATTGACACCGGTGGATATTGCTTCTAAATCTGGTCTGTTGATTTCTACATTGAAGTGTCCGGAGTTTGCAAGCATGCATCCGTCTTTCATGTATTTGAAGTCGTCACCGGATATGATGTCTGCGTTACCTGTTACTGTGATAATCAAATCAGACTGTTTTACAGCTTCGCGGATGGTCATTACACGGTATCCGTCCATACGGGCTTCCAGTGCACGGATTGGATCTACTTCTGTTACGATTACATCTGCTCCGAGACCTGCTGCACGTAGTGCTAGTCCGCGTCCGCACCAGCCGTATCCACATACTGTTACGGTTTTTCCGGCTATTACCATGTTGGTTGTTCCCATGATTGCATCGAAGCTTGATTGTCCTGTTCCGTAACGGTTATCGAATAGGTATTTTGTGTATGCATCGTTTACTGCGATTACTGGGAATTTTAATGCTCCGTCAGCATGCATTGCCTGAAGTCTGTGTACACCGGTTGTGGTTTCTTCGCAAGCCCCTTTGATGTGGCCCAATAGTTCTTTTCTTTCATTGTGGAGAACCATAATCATGTCTGCTCCATCGTCGATGATTATGTCCGGTTTGTGGTCAAGCACCATATTGATGGTTTGGTAGTATTCCTCATCGTCCTGTTCTCTCCAGCCATAAACGTTTAAACCTAAATCGGCTGCTCCTGCAACTGCATCGTCATGAGTGGACAATGGGTTACATCCGGTCATTGCAACTTCAGCTCCCCCAGCCATTAAAGTCAAACCTAAGTTAATGGTTTTAGGTTCCAAATGTAAGCATGATCCTATTGTAATACCTTTGAAAGGTTGGGTTTCTTCATATTCCTTTTTAATGGATTCCAAAACGGGCATGTGTTTTTGAACCCATTCGATTTTTCTAACACCTTCCGGAGCCAATGACATATCTTTAACTTTACTCATAAAAATCACTATAAAATTTATTATAATATACTATATTCAGTTATGGCCTTTTAAATATAATGTTTTTTGTCAAAAAAAATGGAAAAAACCCTTAAAAGCAAAAACTTTAAATGTAATGATAATAATAAATATATTTGTTAGATGCCGGGGTGGCTCAGCTGGTTAGAGCGCACGGCTCATAGGGTAATAAAGCAGTGCTCTAGCTTATTCCTGGGATACCGTGAGATCGCGGGTTCGAATCCCGCCCCCGGCATCCAATATCCCAGGAATTTTCCATCTTAACTACTTTTTTTAAAATATATTTTTCAAATCATAACAATTTTATAATTTCATTGACAGAAATAATCATGTTAAGTTATGGGGATTTGAAAATGATATATAATACACTTGGAAAGACAGGCCTGAAAGTTTCAAGACTGGGTTTTGGAACCATGAGGCTTCCAACAATCCGTTCCAATGCCGACATTAACGAAGAAGAGGCAACCAAAATGCTCAAATACGGGATTGAGAATGGTATTAATTTAATCGATACCGCTCATGTCTATCACAATGATATTTTGGCAGGCAGTGGGAATAGTGAAATATTTTTAGGCAACTTCTTAAAGGAAAACAGTTTAAGGGATGAAATAATACTCCAGACAAAATTTCCTACATGGGCCGCTGGGCAAAAGAGCGATTTCGAATTTTACCTTAACGAGCAGCTCGAAAAACTTCAAACCGACTATATCGATATTTATCTCCTGCACTCCCTGACCGTTCCAACATGGAACAACGCCAATAATCTGGGCGTATTGGACTTTTTAGATGATTGTTTAAGTTCAGGTAAAGTCAAGCATGTAGGATTTTCATCACATATCGAAATCGACTATCTGATTGAAATCTTAGACGAATACCCTAAATGGGAAGTTGTTTTAACTCAAATGAATTACTTGGACGAATACTATCAATCAGGAGTGATGGGCCTCAAATATCTAAAGGAGATTAATGTAGGAAGCATGATTATGGAGCCAATGCGAGGAGGCAGATTGGTTAACAATATTCCTGAAGAAGTCAAATCCTGGTGGGAGATATCTGAAGTTGAAAGAACCCCCATCGAATGGGCATTGCAATATTTATGGAACCGTGACGACGTTGATTGTGTTTTAAGCGGAATGACAAGTTTAAAACAGGTGCAAGAAAATGTCAAATACGCCTCAACTGAAGATATCCTCAGTGAATACGACCAGGAAATCATAAGGGAAGTCGCAAGACAGTATAAGGCCTCTTCTTTGGGAAATAACTGTACACAATGCGGTTATTGTATGCCTTGCCCCAATGGTGTAGACATTATCAACTGTTTAAAGGAATACAACATCGCCCAAATGATGAGAGACCCTAAAGCCAGTGCCATGCAGTATTTCTCATTAATCGGTGAAGATTCAAGAGCAGACAGTTGTGTTGACTGCAAGGAATGCATACCATTCTGTACACAGATGCTGGATATTCCAGCAGAACTTCAAAAAGTATATGAATACTTCGGAAGCGAATTTGACCATTTCTGATTAGTTTTAAAAATTAAGTTCCTTTACAACATATGGACTTTAAACAATGTGTCAAATTTCCATTCTTTTTTTATATTCTTTTGAACAAATTACTATAAAATTTTAAAATTAATATGATTATTTTTATTAAAAAAAAATAAAACTTAGACATTAATATACCAAAAAGAAGATATTACTCTTATCTAACTATTTTTTGAAAACATTTATATATGATAAGGTGGAAATATATTTCCAAGGTAGGAAGATATTTTCCGACTACTTTTATTATACTCAATATTCACAGCAATATTGGAGCTGATTTAATGAGCGAAATTGATGAAGAAAAAATGCAAAAAGTAATAGAACAAATGACTGAGGATAATATTAAATTTATCCGTTTACAATTTGTCGACATAAATGGTACAGTAAAAAACATCGTTATTCCATTCAATAGAGAAGATATGGAAGACTTATTTACTGAAGGAATGTTATTTGATGGATCATCCATCCAAGGGTTCGTTGGAATCAATGAAAGTGACTTAGTATTGAAACCAGATATCAACACTTATTCCAGATTATCCTGGAGACCTGAAGAATCTGCTGTATGTAGATTTATCTGTGACGTATGGACTCCCGAACAGGAACCATTCGTTGGTGACCCAAGAGGTATCCTAAAAAAATCCTTAGCAAAAATTGCAAAAATGGGATTACAATATAACATCGGTCCTGAACCAGAGTTCTTTATTGTAGACATTGACGAAAATGGATACCCAATGCCTTACGATGACGCAACCTACTTTGATGTAGAACCTCTCGACAAAGGACCTGACTTCAGAAGAGAATTGACTTTAAACCTGGAAGAACTTGACTTTGAAGTAGAAGCTTCTCACCACGAAGTAGCACCAGGACAAAACGAAATTGCATTTAAATTTAAAGACGCATTAAAAACTGCAGATGCTGTAATTACATTCAAACAAGCTATTAAAGCTATTGTAGACAATATGGCTACATTCGACCAAATGGATTACAGGGTAACCTTTATGCCAAAACCATTCTTTGGTGTAAACGGAAGTGGTATGCACTGTCACCAATCCATATTCAAAGGTGATAAAAACTTATTCTCAGACCCTGACTCAGAAACCGGTCTGTCAAAAGATGCACTTCACTTTATGGGCGGATTACTTAAACACGCACCTGCTTTAACCGCAATTACTAATCCAATTGTAAACTCATACAAACGTTTAGTACCAGGTTACGAAGCTCCAGTATACAGAGCATACGGTCTTAAAAACAGATCCGCTTTAATCAGAGTTCCAGCAGCTCGTGGAAAAGCAACCCGTATCGAATATAGGGCACCTGACCCAGCATGTAACCCATACTTAGCATTCGCTGTAATGTTAGAGGCAGGTATCGACGGTATTCAAAATAAAATTGATCCAGGTGAACCTACTGAAATCAACATTTACAAATTAACCGAAGAAGAAAGAGAAGCAATGGGCATTAAAGTATTGCCATCCAGTTTATGGGAAGCTTACCATGCTCTTGAAGAAGACCCACTCATATTAGGGGCTTTAGGTGACCACATCAGCCAAAAATTCTTAGAGCTCAAATATCAAGAATGGGACGAATACCGTGTGCAAGTATTCGGATACGAACAAAGAAAATATTTAGATATCTAAATCTAAATATTATTTTTTTATTTTTTAAATTTAATGATGGATAATTCGTTGTTTATGATTAAATTTAATTTATAAGGGAGTTTTTATGTCAGAATCTGAACACAGAATGATTGAAATTTTAAGGATATTGAATGCGCAAAACAAGCCGACAGGTTCCAAATTAATTGCCGATGAGTTAAAGAACAAAGGCTTTAATTTAGGAGAGCGTGCGGTCAGATACCATATGCAAATTTTAGATGAAAAGGGATACACCGAGCGAATGGGATATTCCGGAAGACAGATTACAGACCTCGGTCGTGAAAAATTAGAGAAAGGATTGATATATGATCAAGTTGATTTCATCCACTCAAAATTTGAAGAAATGATTTATTTGACTGACTTCAACTATATGACACAAGAGGGAAATGTGGTTGTCAATACCTCAACCATTTATAATGAAGAATCTGTCAATATACTTGAAAATATTTTTGAAAGTGGTCTTTCTGTAAGCCCTTTTGTTAATTTAAACAGAGTTGGTAACAAGGATGAAATCGAAGTGACAACACTGTGTGGAACAACCATCGATGGGATACTGTTGAATGAAGGAATATCCACACAACCACAATATGGCGGACTTTTAAAAATCGAAGATTCAAGACCTGTTGAATTTATAGAATTGATATCCTACAAAAAAACATCAATCACGCCCCTTGATGCCTTTTCAAGTTCCAATCTAACATCAGTTTTGGATGTAATCACCAAAGGCAACGGAATCATACCTGCAAACTTCAGACTGATACCGGGAATCAGCAGACAAAAGACAATCGATATCGTTAATAAATTGGATAATATCGGAATCGGTGGAGTAATAGCTATTTCCGAAGAAGGAAAAGACATATTAGGATTGCCTGTACCAGATGGAACCGTTGGAATGGCAATCATTGGAGGCATAACCCCCTTCTGTGCCCTTAAGGAACTTGGCCAAAAAATTGACATCAAAATAGCTGAAGAGATAAGGGACTTTAAAACATTATCTCCAATTACTTCAGAGATGCATCATAGCTTAAATCCGCCAAAAGAAAACAGTAGCGTAAAGCTTCCATTTTTACTTTCAAAATCATGGAATCTAATCCAGCAAGTCAATTTTGATGTTGAAAAGAGGAAAGGAGACATCATAGCAAACGTTTCCTACATACATAAAAACGATATCGATAAAGCATTGGCCATTATGGAAGATGCATACAACAACAATCCAAAATTCATAAATCCTTATCATAAATTAATCAATCATCCAACTGACGATACAAAAGTCGGTATAGCGACAATCTGCAGTTTAAGTATTGATGGACTTTTAATCAACAATGGAATCAAAAGTACTCCAAAATATGGAGGATTGCTAGAACTGACAGAACCTCCGCTATTCATTGAGTTAATATCCTATAACGGCACAACTGTAGATCCGCATAAAATATTTTTAGCAAAAAATCTAACCTCAATAAGCAGAAACATTGGACCTAACAAGATACTGGCCAGTGTTAAAGAAATTCCATACATTGCACGCGACTATGCTGTTTATTTATTGGATATCTTGAATAATATTGGATTTTCAATTTATAAAATCGGGAAACCAAGAGAACTGGTATATAATGCAAAAGTGGATAATTATAACTTTGGAGTTATCGCTGGTGGTGGTCTTAACTCAATTGGTGCTATTAAAGAAAAAGGTATTGACATTGAAGTCAAAGCCATTGAAAAATTAATTCCTTTTGAGGATATGGATAGATTGTAACTATATCACAGTTACAACCACATCTTCACCATCCTTTGGTTTATGAACAAATTCTATTATATCTTCTTCTACTTCATAAACATCTATTTCAACTGTAGCGCCGAGTTCACTTTCATCAAGAGAAACTAACAATTTAAATCCTGGTTTTCCAAAATATTCTGAAAAATCAACATTCAAAACTTCTCCTTCTGCAAAAATCCTATTGTAGGATATCTCTAAAACGTCATGGATTTTCACATTTTCTTTTAAATAATTTACAGCTTCTTTGGTTGTTAACTCTAATTCTTTCATGTTACCAACTCCGCAATAACAATAATTATGTTTTCAACTATATAAAAGTTTGTTCGTATATTATGAAACGGAATTGATTTTCGCTGAAAAATCCAAAATTAAGACAAATAAAAAAAGAGGGTTTAAAGAATTTCAATAATCAATTCTTCATCGTCATGAATATGACGCAATTCTATCAAATCTTCTTCAAGATCATTAAAATCAATTTCAATGGACTGATTTAAGATCTCACCATTTAATTGCATAGCAACTCTAAGACCTTCGCCGGTTTCCTCATCCTCTTCAGTGATTCCCAAGACTTCACCTGGAGCAAAAATACGATTATAGGAAACTTCCAAAATATCTCTAACATGAACATTGTTTCTAATGTATTCAACTGCTTCTTTAAAGGTCATTTGCACTTCTTCTACCATTTTATCGCCTTATTGTTTAAAAAAAAGAAAAAAGAAAGTAGGAATTATAAATTCCTATATTCTCTAATTGAAGTATATTCGTCGTCTAATTCACCATAGGTAGCTAATTTTTCTTTGTTTGCTTCAGCACCTAAGTATAAATTACCTTTACCGTTAAGACCAATATCTCCAGTGTATTTAATATATTTTCCTTCAAAAGTGACACCGTCTACTTCAGGGTCAACTACAACACCATCAAGGACAAATCCTTCGAGTAACCTTCCGAGGAATCCGTGGATGATAATGTTACCGTTTTTCATTTGTCCACCAGGCCAACGGTTTACGTTACCGTCGATTTCAATGATACCTTTGGTCATGTGAATACCAGCTAAGATATCACAGTCACCTTTAACGTGGATTCTACCACCGGTTAAACATTCACCACATTGTTTTCCAGCGTTACCGCCTACAACAATTTGTCCTCCGGTCATACCTCTCCATTCACCAATGTAAGAAGCACCAGTGAACTCTTTGGTGTTACCTTCGATTTCAAGGTATCCTCCGGACATTTCTCTTCCAGCGTGAGCAGCTGCATCACCTTTAACGAGAATGGATCCACCGGACATTTCAGCACCAACGTGTAAGTCTACACTGCTGTTACATACGATGTTTCCAGCACTCATTTTACAACCGATGTATTTTACCCTGTTTAAATCTCCGTTGAGAATCATTTCAACTTCAGCAGGACTGGCAGCTTCCCCTTCTACAGTAATGTCGAAGAAGTCAGTAATTGGGAATCTGGAGTTTCCGATTGGAACTTGATATTTAGCGAAATCTGCTTCAGTCCAGGTATAAATTTCATCAGGAATTAATTCATCAAATTCTAAAGCGATTGATGAAGTTTTGATTTGATCAAATGTAATTGTTTTCAAACTTAACACCCCTATTTACCATCAACGTCTACTCTAATTGGGTTAGATACATAGTGGTCATGTACTGGGTAGTTTTCCCATTTAACTGAGTAGTATTGAGTAAAGAATGGCATAATGTTGTTGATAACTTTTTGTTCGTTTTGTTCCCATCCTTTTACGTTAACCCAAATGTTTTGACTTTCTTTAACTTTAACGATTTCT
>JAZUAV010000017.1:0-2872 GCA_045638165.1 Methanobrevibacter sp. | reverse complement strand
TGTTTATGATGATTGCATCCTCATTCAGGGATTTGACGCGATTGCAGGTTTCATCACTGACAATAACCACTTTAGATGAAGTATCATTTAATATGAACTTGATACGTTCATCCGGATGGGCATCATCCAAAGGAACATATGCAGCACCAGTTGATAAGACACCTAAAACACAGAACATGTACAGTTCAGACCGCTCAACTAAAAAAGCAACATTGTCATGCGCACCAACACCTGCATCCTTTATGGCACAGGCAAGCTTATCTGCAATAAATGCTCCTTGACTATAGTTATAAACCTTATCCTTATATGATACGAGAGGTTTTTCGGGATTTTTAAATAAATTAAAGTTGAATGCTTCCAGAAGGTCATCGAACATCAGATTACGTTCAGTTTTATTATAACCATCTAAAAGGTTTAAATCAGCTTCATCGACATAATTAATATCAGACAACATCTCTTCTCTAACGATACCCCCCAATATTAATTTGAATGAATCAACAAAGTGTTTTACAAAATTATCGGAGTATTTCTCGGAGTAGAATATTCTTATTTCCAATGTATCTCTTTTTGCATAATAGACCACTGTTGAAAAATTAGCCCACATGTCTTTTTCCAGCATTTCAAATTCCATATCTATTGTAGAGGAAAAAATATCCTGTAAAACACCAAATGAAACTGTATTTTCCAGCTGATAGTCAAACACAAGTTCCATGAATGAATACAAGTCAAATTTGCTTACAGTATCAATTATATCACGGGAATAATTCATGAAAGATTCAACACTTTGATTGTTACACTCCATAAGCACTGGGGATGTTTGGTAAAACATTCCTACAGAATCAGACAAACCCAAATGAGCCCTGCCATCAGTGATTAAATCAAATATGACTTTGGATGAACCAGTAAATCTTGACAGGGTATATGCAAATACGCTTGCGAAAAACTGATTTCGGGTTATATTATGATGATCTAAAAATGAAGTTAAATTCTCTTCATCAATGCTGAAACGTTCAACATAAGATTTTGAACTGTCTTCGGCAACGGAAAATACCAAATCATTAACCTCATCCCTTTCGGACAATGCACTGTCGTAGAACTTTTGGGCGTAACCCCTATATTCAGAATCGTTAATGGCTTCTTCAAATGATATTTCTCTTAAAACTCCAGTGTCCACCAATTCAGTATTTTCTCCATTTAAGATTTTCAATAAACTGTTTATTACTGTATTGAATGATGTTGCATCGAAAATCAAACTGTGGAAATCCATACATAAAAACACATCACTCTTATCTTCCACAATCAAAAATCGGGACAGATACTTATTCAATTCAAAAGGCCTGACAAAACTTTCAATGTCTTCAGTCAAACCGACCGCTACAGGCGGCTTAGCGTCAAACCCTATCAGGTTTCCTTCATCTAGGACACGTGAGGTTAAAACTGGATGCAGTTTCAGTAATTTGTTTATGGCTTTTTTAATTTTTGCAACAGAGTATGAATTTCCCAATCCTAATTTGAGAGGGTTGTTATATCTTGTGCCCGTTTCATTTTGAGCATCAGAATAAACAGTCCTTTGAGATTCGGTCAATTCATATAAGCCATTGAAATCATATTGATTTCCGATTGATAAAACTTCCAAATCGCCGCAGCGCTGATTGATGCTTTCCAATACATTATCGGTCAAATGTTTTATATTTCCTATGAGATATTTAATGTAAATTTCTGAAAATATCTCATAATTGTATATGACGTCAATTGAATCTTCATATAAATTTAATGTTAAGGCAGATCCGTCTCCGTTTCTTACATCAATATCATTTAGCTTAGTGAAATCGTGAATCGCATAATAAAATGAACTGTCAACATAATCTTCAATACGAACCCTGGTATGTTCCAGGGCATCTCTGTAATCTTCTTCGATTCTGTTTAAATATTCTTCGAAAGTGTCATTCTTATAGTAATCTATCATTAATAAAGTATTTTTGGCATTGGCTCCAAAAACAACTTCTTCAGTGTTAATTGAGGATTTCAATAGACATCCTTCTGTTGAATCTATTCGGGAGAAATATAATGAAAAAATAGCGGTAAAGAAATTATATTTTGAAATTTTATGATTTTTAAGGAAGGTGGAAAGGGAATCGTTTTCAATAGAAAAACTAATGTTTCGATAATTATTTGACTTTATATTGAAATATTTCACATAATCTTCAGCATCCAGAAGTTTATTATCCCAATAGGAACGATCATCTTCAAAATCTGGCGAATTCAAATATTCCTCATACTCTTCAAAGTAAGAGCCGATGACTTTTGGAATATTGGCTGCTTCAGGGTTGTTGAACAGTTCCTTGATGACGTTTATTGAGGAGTAGTCAAAGATTGAAGAGTGAATATTTGCCAAAACTGTTAACTCATCATCACCTTTTAGAACTAGGAACTTATACAACGGAACGTCCGTCATGTCCTCGAATTTGAATTTGAAAAAGACATCCATTTCATTTTCAATTGTCTTGTCACTTATTTCTTTGAACTCGTAAATCTTACCGTCATTTTTTTGACGATACGGATTTAAATTTTCATCAAAACGCACATCCAACAGGTTTCCAATATTTTTAAAAATTGCATCCAAACGATTCTCATCCATCAGTTCATATTTGAAACTGAATTTAATTTCATAAAATTCCATAAAATCTCACCTTTGAAATAGATTCTAAATTACATTAATATGTATGAAATTTAGCACTATAAATAAATTATTAAAAATTTTTCAAAATATTTAAAAAAAAATAAACAAACTTCAATAAAATCACCTCCAAAAAAATATAATATTGTACAGTAATTTTGAAAATAATTATAAAAAAAATATTTTAATAAAAAT
>JAZUAV010000016.1:0-6210 GCA_045638165.1 Methanobrevibacter sp. | reverse complement strand
GCATGTTCCTGCGAACTACACTCCTGGAGATTATCCGGACATTGCTGTATTCGACGGAAGGGATGATTACTTACCATCCAATGGTACTGGAATTATTACTGTCTTGCCGATTCCAACTCATACTACTGTCGGTAATGTGACCACATATCCTGGAAGGAATGTAACAGTTCCAATCAATGTTACTGCAGATGACAATAAACCTGTCAACGGAAACGTTACTATTACTTTCCCAGACGGTTCTAATCAGACTGTGGAAATCATTAACGGTACTGGAAACGCTACCTGGTTTGTCCCAGAAGATTATGCTCCTGGCAATTACCCAGATAACGCAGCCTTCCCAGGCAATGAGACATACTTGCCTTCAAACGGAACCGGTAATATTGAAGTAATTAAAGTTCCAACTCATGTAAACATCGGTAACGTGACAGGATATCCTGGTGAAGAAGTGACAATTCCTATCAATATGACTGCAGATGACGGCATACCGTTCAATGGAAATGTAACTGTTAAATTGCCTGATGGTTCCAATCAGACTGTGGAAATCATTAACGGAACCGGTAATATTACATGGAATATTCCTGACGATTATACTCCGGACATCTACAATGATACTGTTGAGTTTGGAGGGGATGTAATTTATTTACCATCCAATAACACTGGTATAATCGAGGTCGTTAAAATCCCTACACATATTACTGTAGGCAACGTAACTACCTTTGCAGGCCGTGAAGTTACCATTCCTATCAATGTGACTGCAGACGATGGCAAACCGTTCACAGGCAACGTGACCATTACTCTTCCAGACGGTTCTACAAAAGTTGTAGAAATCATTAACGGTACCGGTACAACTACTTGGTTTGTTCCTAGTGATTACACTCCAGACATATATCCTGATACAGTCAGATTCCCTGGAGACAATAAATACTTGCCTTCCGAAGGCAAAGGAACAATAACAGTTATCAAAATACCTGTTGACATTATTGTCGGCAATGTAACTGCCCATCCTGGCGATGATGTGACAATCCCTATTGAAGTCATTCCACGTGATGGATCTCTATTCAATGGCAACGTCACTGTAGAATTGCCTGATGGAAGCAAAAAAGTAGTTGAAATCGTAAACAATAAAGGAAGTGTTGACTGGACAATTCCGGACAACTACAAAGGTGATTACCTTGTAAAAGTTTCATCCAATGAGACTGAGGTTTATTACCCTGCTAACGGAATTGGAATAATCACTGTCATTGTGGATAATCACACTGCTGAAAATGATACTGTAACTCCAAACAAGGACATTGCGAAAAACACTTTAGCTCGCCACGAAACAGGTAATCCAATCATGGTATTGCTTGTGGTTTTAGCACTTTTAGGTATAAACATCAAAAGAAGAAAATAAAATTTAAACACGTTTAAGGAGTTTATTCTTATAAACTCCTCTTTTTTTATTTATTTATAATCTTTTCATCTAGTCTTATTTTAAGAAAAGAAAATATTTCTAAAGCGTTTAGTTCAACATCAGGACTGAACTATATATTATTCATCTAATTGCCTTAAAAAATACATTCAGATTAATAAATGCTATATCCATCAGAGTTACCTAGATTAAATATTTTTCATCGACTCCATTTGCTGTATATGTTAAGTTCACAAGATGCATGAAAAGTATGTCTATATTTTGATCATCCTTAAAAGGGGATTGTTGATTTCGAGAAAAATTTAAAAAAATAAGGTTTAAGAGTATATGATCTCTTAAATAATGTATATTTTTGATGTGGTGTTTGTAGCAGCAAAGAATCTGCTGTCATTAAATGTGCTAACTGCAGTGTATCCACCTGTTTTATTGATGTCTATTGTAAATATTGCATCACCATTGTTGTCGGTAGTTGCAGCATATGTTCTTCCGTTGGATGTAAGGATTACTTTAGCACCATATATCGGTCGGTCTGATTTTGACTTTAGTGTTGCAGTGATCTTTTTTGTTTCATCTGTTTTGTATGTTTTGCTTTCAACAGTTAGTTTGGAGGATTCACGAACAATCTTTATGGTTCTTGTTGTGCTTGTTTCGCGATAGTATCTGTCTCCTGCAAATTTGATTGTTACAGTATGTTTTCCGGCGTTTACTGCTGTTAAAGTCACTGTTGCCCATCCTTTTTCGTCAGTATATGTAACTATGCTTTCTCCGTTGAATTTGAAGAGAACTTTTTTGTTAGCTAAAGCGGTTCCGTTTTGATCTTTGAGAATGGCTGAGTATTTGTATCCTCTTGACATTTCCTGTACGTATACGACTCTGTCAGGGGCAACAAAGCTGGTTTTTTCTTTGACCAATTTGATGGTTGCATTCTGTTTTACAGGATTATATTCATCGTCTCCCTCAAATGACACTAATACGTCATAAGTTCCTTCGGCATTGGCGTTCACCTTGACTGTTCCCCATCCGTCTTCATCGGTTGTTACCGTTTGGGTTTTACCGTTGAATGAAACTATTACGTCCGTATCTTCAAGGGCATCGCCGTTTTCATCCTTAAGGATGAACTGGTAATCATAACCGTCAGCACTGTCTGCAACTGAAATAACTCTATTTGGTGTAATGAGTTTAGTGTCCTGTTTGGCTTCAACAGTAAATTCTTTGACAGTTGAATTCGGATTGAAGTTCCTATCTCCCCGATATGTTATGTTTGCAATATAATGGCCAGGATTCATCTTAAAGGATATTAAAGCATTTCCATCATTCACTTGAACAGCAAATTCCTGTTCCAAAATTTTGATTTCAACCATGCCGGTAGCCTTTTTATCCACTTCAACTTCAACCATGACTGTAGTTCCATCAACATTGATTTCTGCATGTATTGGGGTGTTCTTTTTGTTATTTTTGACAACAGTAACAGGAATGACTTTTTCTTCCAGGGTTTCCGGATTTTTGAAAACGAATGTATGTTCTCCAATCATTAAATCGGACAGGCCTATTTCTAAAAATCCATTCATTTGAATAATGTCTGCATTTTCATTGCCGTCTAACTGGTAAGTTATGTCTCTAGCCACTAAGTTAACCCCGTTTTCATCCAGAAATTCCACACTAAGTTCTTCTGTATCATAATGTTCCATGGTTATTGAGTCAACAGCGATAATTGTATTCATTATTTCGAAGGGTTCCACGAAATCGTCATCAGGATCATCATAGGAATTTAAGAGACCGTATACTCCAGGGGCTAGTTCAAAATCAAATGTCGCTTCGCCATTCTTTACAGTTGCACTTCCGATAATTGTGTTATTTTTCATAACTGAAACTTTCTTTGCATTTGATTTGACGGTTACTTTTTTATTTTTGTCGTAGTATTGGCTTTTGGTTTTAGTAGGATTTTCGTTTGTGACGGTATAAACTTTAATGGATGCTGTCCAATCTTTTAATATCAGGTCTTGTGAACTATTGTCGGAATAGTAAACAATGCTGTTACCTTTTTCAAAATGAAGTCTGCTTTGACTCATTTTTGGCATTTGTTTTGTTTTTATTTCTGCTGAAAATTCCTGACCGTAATTCACTGCCAATTTATCATTCAATTTGATTGTTTCAAATCCTCCGTGTGTTGATGATCCGCTTTGACTGTATACAGCTTTTCCATCTACATAAATGGTTACTGTGTATTTTTCGCCTGGAGTTTCAAAGTAGGTTCCAACAGCAGATATTAATTCATCATTGACTGCGGTGTAAGTGTTGACATAACGGAGGTCATTACCATCATTTGATTTATAATAAATAAAGTCAATACGGCCGATGTCATATTGGTATGCCCTAACATATGATTCTGTATTGTTCAGTATGTAACCTACGGAAGAGGTGAACATTGCAAGGGATGTGTCATAGTATGATACATAGAAGTATCCGTCTTCACCCCAGTCGCTTCCCCAACTGTTTTTACAAATCCATGCGCCGTCCCCTTCAGGTTTTTTGAGGAAATTGTCTTTTGAATAGTTGTCGTCCCATCCCACTAATGTAACAAAGTGATCTCCAGTTCTGCCGTCATAATATTGTGCATGGGTATCCTTATTATAATAATTAGAATTTGCTTGGGCACCGTAAACATGCACGGTCAATCCGCCATAATCTATCAGTGCCTGTTTTAATTTTTCATTATCTAGTGCATTTTGACGTGGTGGTATTATAACTGTATCCTGAATGTGATAGGAATCCTTGGTAAATTGGCTTAAACTTATTTTTCCAAGTTCATCATAAGTATCATCTTCGACTGATATGATTCCCAGCCATGATAGGAAAAGGCCCATTCCTGTAGTTGAATATGCTCCTTCATATTGGATATTACTGCCTATTTCGCTGTAACGCAATGCTGAATTTTGGATATTGTTTTCGGATAAGTCTAAAAGAATTCCTGTTTCTTTTAAAAATGCAGATTCAAGTGCACCGGTAGCGGCAAATGCCCAACATGCACCCATATTTCCCTGGTCTTTTACAGGGCCTGTCAGGTTGTATTTTCTTAAATCAAATTTGGGGCTTTGTGCGGTTTCATTAATTTTTGTCGGGTTCAGAATGATTTGTTTTCCTTCATAATCAACTACCTGGATGTATGCTTCCTGATCTAATAAGATTTCCTCATCATTTAAGTCATTATCTATTAGTGTTGAGTTTTCTTTGTCAAAATAGCTTACAATAACCTGATTATTGTTGTCTGCAAAGTAAGAGTTTTTAATGTCATATTTGCTGTCATATAGGTATATTCCACTTCCCAAACCTCTTGCCACATTATTCGTAATGATGCTTGAAGCAATACGCAATGCGCTGTTGTCAATGAATAATGCTCCGCCGTTGAAATGTTCTGCCCAATTGTCGTCCAGTTTTAAGTTGCCCATTAATGAATCTGTGGCGGAGAGATATATGGCTCCTCCACTATATTTTGCTGTATTGCTTATAAAATCAGTATCCATAATGATTGCATATCCTCCTAACTGGAGGTATGCTCCGCCAAATTCAGAAGAACAATTTTCAAATAGGGAATTTTTTACAAGCACTCCCTTATTAATTAGTTCAGTTTTCTCATCAATGTCTGCAAAAAGGGCACCTCCATTTTTGCTGGATGATGTGTTGATAAAACTGCAGTTATCAATGCTTACATAATTAGTTCCTTTAAGTCCAATTGCTCCTGCGGTATTCTGTGCAAACAGATTAATGAATTTTGAATTTGAGATTTCAAGTGAGTTTTTTGCACTGTATATTGCGGTAGCGTATTTGGAGGTCATGTTTGCAAAAACAGTATTATTGATGAAGGATTCTGTGTCATATGCATAAATTAATCCCCATTCCATCTCTTTATCAGCGATGAATGTTGAATTGTTAATTTCAAGTGTACTTTCTATGGCTTGTATTGAAGCACCTTTTTCAGCATAATTATTTATAAATTTGTCATGGTTACTATAATAACCACTTCTTTTAAGATATATTGCCCCTGCTTCATCGGGGTCGTATTGTTTTCAAAAGTCACATTATTTGTATACAGTTCACAGTCATGTAATTGTATCGCAGTAAGGCCTGAATTAATAAATTTAAGATTATTGATATAGATATTTCCATTATTAAATTTAAAAATGCACGCCTTATTATTTGCGTCAATCACATGGTTGTTTCCTTCAATTATATAATTTCCTGATCTTTGAAAGGTTATTGTTATTCCTTCACTTAAGTTCTTATCAGTTTCAGCATTGAACTTGTAATCTTTTTCAATATTAAATCTGCCTTCAAAGATGTCTGCGGCAATGTCATCGTACAGATCATTGAATGTACCTGTTTTGGCTGCAGAAAAAATATTTGAATCATCAATTTCTAAAGTGTCATTCGTTTGGCTAATATCTTCTGCACTAACTGCACTTACGCCCATTATTAAGAATAATAAAGCAGTCAATGCAAAAATTTTTTTGTTCAAAATTTTTCACCCCTCTTATTTAACATTAATAAATATCTTTTTAATTATTTTGGCTTTGTAGAAATCCTATTTGATTTTTGCAAAAATTTTTTAAAAATTTATTTTTATTTCTATTTTTACTTATAATCTATTAAAATTGTCTGAATATTGTGTATTAAGATTTACACTTGAAATTTCACATCGATTAGAAAAAATAAGCAATATATAATTATATATAGTAAAATGGAGAATAAATATTAATATGAAACGCAAAAATACCTATTCTCCAATTAGTTATTTGTTTTCA
>JAZUAV010000015.1:0-16608 GCA_045638165.1 Methanobrevibacter sp. | reverse complement strand
ATCAATGGGAAATATATTGGATTGATGATATGATTTCAGCCTTTGAAGACAATTTCGAATTGGAATGGGAAAAGATAAGATTCAGAGAATAATATAATTAACTAAAAAAACATGATGTGGTTAAATGAACACTAAAGACATGATTGTTGAAAAAACACTGAAATTAATATTGGAGAAAAGCACAATTGACATTTCAATCAGTGAAATTCGAAATGCTACAGGACTGCCAACCGGCAGCATATATTATCATTTTTCAGATAAAAACGACATATTTGAAGCAATTATGCAAAAATATATAGTGGATTACATTAAAATCGATTTTAATAAAATCCCCCTTGAAGGCCCATCAAAAAACAGAATCCATGATGCATTGCTTTATATTTTACATCACTTCATAAACGGTGTTGAAATTGAAAGCATCGATGAAAAGATCAATTATGGAGACGTGATACTTCTTTTAACCGGAACAGGATATATCGAAGATGAGGTTAGCAGAATAGTTTTGCAAACAGGAAGAGACATTAAAATATTTTTAACCGCTCTTGTCGAAGATGGCAAAAGGCAAAATGAAATCAGACAGGACTTATCAACTGAAAATATTGTCGAATCATTGGTTATAATGTATATGGGAATTCAATATTCCTGGTTAATTTTTGCAAATGATGATACTGATCTCATTTTTGAGAAAAACTTTGATATAACATGGGCTGCCATCAAATACCCCTAAACGGACATTTACATGCCTATTGATGTCAACAAATTAAAATACTCTTGTTTGTGAATCAATATAGCTAGGTTCATTGACTTCCTTTACAACATCACTCTCTTTAACATCACCAATCAGCAATGGCGAATTGGGATTATGCAACTTCGGGTTCCTTTTGACCAGCTTCATGTTACTGTTGGCATAATACACTTCAAATTATTTACTACTTTTAGTGAAATTTGTTCCATACATACAAACATGAATAAAATCAAAAACTCAATAATTTCTGCCAACACTCAAAGCATTAAAAAAAAGTGAGAGATAAACTCTCATTGTTTTTTAATAGTTTTTTTCTTTTATCCGCAGCGTTAGAATTAAAATAAGTCCTAACACGATGGCCAATGCCATCATTACAGAAGCCATTGCATTCTGAATAATCATATCTGCAGTATTCACAACAATACTGTCTTGTCCATCAATAGTATCTAATTTTTGGAAATAATCATAGACCTCCTGATGGAATTGCTCGTCTCCTGAATAATCAGGTGCGTAGGTATCGATTGCTGTACTAATACCTCCAATAACTCCAAGAATTAGAACTATTCCAATTATTGCTGTACCCATTGATGAGCCTAATGTCTCACCAGTTGTAAGAATACCTGATGCATTATTTTGGCTTTCAGCAGGAATATCGAATAATGCAACATCTGAACCTAAAGCCAACATAAAACCAATTCCTGATCCAAGTAAAAACAGTCCAGGAATTAAATCAAACATTGATATATTTAATTTAAATTGATAACTTAAAATCAGACATCCAACAATAGATATTATACATCCTATTGCCAGAAGTTTCTTATGATTCAGTTTTCCAATTAATTTTGGAGTGGACACTGAAAAAATAAGCAAAGCCAAAGTAAACGGAAGTGAAGCCACACCAGTATCGAATGGATTTAACTGCATTACACTTTGGAAAAACAGAACAGTTACAAAAAATGTTCCGGCTATTACGATATTATATAATAACTTAATAGATGTACCCACACGCAAATTTCTGTCTCTGAATAAATCAACATCAAGCAATGGCACCTTGCCTGACCTTTTTCTTTTGAGTTCATACCATATAAAGATTGCAAGGACTATTAATCCCAAAATTATCTCACCTATACTGGTAGTAACATCCTTAGTCAAAGTCAAAATACCAAGTACAAGTAAAACAAGCCCTATACTAGAAATTATAGCACCTATAATGTCCAAATCGTTTTTAGATTCAGTAGGTTTGAAATTAGGTATTTTATTTTGCATTACTAAAATAAAGAAAATGAATATTAATTCGAATGCAAAAGCATATCTCCAACTGAAATAAGTTGTAATAACCCCACCAATGAGTGGAGCAAAAGCATCTGCAAGTCCTGCCATTATCCCCAGAGTTGCTAAAGCAATTGTACGTTTTTTGCCTGAATATGTTCCGCTTATTATTGAAACTATAGCCGGCAGCATTAATGCCCCGGCAACACCTTTAATCGCTGACCATCCGACAAAAAACATTATAACACTTGAACTTATTACTGCAGTAAATATGCCTATACCAAAAAGTGCAGCACCAATAAAAAACAGTTTCTTTTTACCGACTATGTCCTGAAGTTTGGTACTGAGCAGTATTAACGCAGCCGTAATAAGAGTATTAAACGACACAAGCATTTGAATAGTGCTAACATCAGTATTCAAATCAGCAACAACATGAGAAATACTAACATTCATAAATAAAGAGTCCAATACTATAATAAAAGAAGCACAAGCTACAACTATTAATGGAATCCAAGAATTTTTGTTAGCCCTTTCATTCATATTTATAATCCTCCAACATATTACTTTTAAATATTTTAACATAACGACTTTTAAACATAAGTATAATATATATTTGATTTTACCAATGATTAAATTTTTTGACTTGTTGAGGTAGTTCAATTGATACAATGAGAGTTTCATTAAAATATCCTGAAAATGACAGACCATTTTTTGCATTTGAAGACAATACAACAAAAACTTTAATGTGGAGAGGGGATTGTTCAGTTAGTTAATGCAGCATTCGATTTTAACATATTTGCTAGTTGGTGATTAAGATATTTTTTGGTTGATGATTAATGTTTTGTGAAAAAAAGTTATACTAAATCAAATCTAAAAAAAATAATTAGATACATAATCAATAGAAAAACCCCAACTAGAACCAGCAATGCCAACCGTAACTAAATGTATTGCAATTCCAGAAAGTGGAGGGTTTCTATACTGAATACCAACCTGTCTTAAATAAATATTTTAGGTGATTTAAAATGGAATATGAAATAAAAGGTGGTGCTTTTCCTATTGTAATATGCACATTGCAAAAGGGAGAGACAATGAAAAATGAAACAGGATCAATGGCATTCATGACATCCGGCATGAATATGGACACTAATACCGGTGGAGGCTTATTGAAAGGGCTTGGAAGAGCATTAGCCGGAGATACCGTATTTTTAAATTTCTTTACTGCAGAATCCGACGGAGAGCAAATCGGATTTTCATCATGCACTCCTGGAAAGATCATGCCTATAAGATTGGATGGGTCAAATACAATTATTGGTCAGAAAAATGCCTTTTTAGCAGCTGAAGAAAGTGTCGATGTTGACATCCACTTTAGAAATAAGCTTGGAACTGGAATATTTGGCGGTGAAGGTTTTATCCTTCAAAAATTCACCGGAACTGGTATGGTATTTTTAGAAATTGACGGAGAGATCATTGAAAAGGACCTGGCACCTGGAGAAAAAATATTAGTGGATCCGGGTCACATTGCTGCAATGGAAGAAAGCGTTGACTTTGACATTGAAAGAGTTAAGGGGGCTAAAAATATATTATTTGGAGAAGGGTTGTTCTTCTCAAGATTGACCGGACCGGGCAAAGTATGGATTCAAACAATGCCGATATCCAAAT
Organism: Methanobrevibacter sp.; assembly: GCA_045638165.1. Lineage (GTDB taxonomy): Archaea > Methanobacteriota > Methanobacteria > Methanobacteriales > Methanobacteriaceae > Methanocatella. Next base: position 12,935 of record JAZUAV010000015.1, on the reverse strand, counting down.
TGGCCGAATCAATAATTCCTTTCTTGCCAGAACGCAATGACCCATAATTAAAAAGAGTTTATTTTTAAAATAAACTTTTTTTTAATCTTTTTTTAAAACCATACACCTGAATTTGAATTAATTTTAGTTTCACTTAGAAACTTAACGTGTTTTTCTAAAAAAAGTTTAAATACTCATTTTTAATAAAAAAAGAAAAAAAAGAAAAAAAGATTGGTTTGATTATGCATCAGAGTATAATAAACCAATAGCTCTATTGTAGAAGAATACAAAGTAAACTGAGAAAAAACCGAGTAAAATGCTAGCAATATAACCCATGATTTGATTATTTATACTAGCAATAAATGCAATAATAACTGCAGCGATTATTAAGATAATAGCAATAACAACAACAGTTGCAATTATTTTACCTAATCCTACTCTAGAAATGTCTCCAATAGCTTCTCCAATAGCTAAAGCATCACCTAAATTATCAGTTTTTGCTAATCTACATTTAGCCATAAAGTTAGCCAAAGCAAATACGATGACTAAGATTATGCTGATTATGGTAAGTATCCAGTCTCTAAGGAAAAGACCTAAAATGAAAATAATAATTGCAGGAACAATGTAATATACAATGTTAACAACAATTAATTTAGCAGCATTTGAAATCTGTCTTCCGAAGTCTATTTCAGGACTATCAGCTCTTCTTTCAATACCGAATTTTATAATGTCTAAACCATACCCTTCAATCAAGAACAGTACAAGAATAAAAATAATAATTCCAACAATACTCAATCCACCAGAAGTAAATGCAGCAAGACCTTTTGTAGAAAATGAAACTGCAGCTGAAAATAGAGTTAAACCTCCAATAATTCCAGCTATTATGGCTAAAACTGCATATAAGACTAATGCTTTAATATTATTAAATGGATATGCTAATGCATCTCCTATTATATCTCCTACACCCATGTTTATCACCTTTTTTAAGTTTTTATTAATAAATAAAACTCATATGAGTTAAAGTGATATTTATTACTCACCCAATATAAATATTGTGATAAAATTTTGTTTTGTTTGAGTCTGTAAAATCTTTATAGACTCAAAAATAAAACAACATCAAAAACAACATTCAATACAAGTTTAAGCAAAAAAATACCTTAATAAAAATCATTAAAAATAATGGAAGAATTGAAGATTCTAAAAAAAGAAAAAAGTCAAGGAAATCTATACGAACTTTAGCCTGAACCGACAACTATTTCACCATTTATTATTACTAATTTAATAAAAAGTAATACATATATAATATTAGATACAATATAATAATAGATATTACCAAAAATCATTCACCATCTTTAAGGAATTGATTAATATATTAAAAACTATTTAAAAGTGAAATAATTGATAGATTATAACATTCAAGAGGCACAGGACATACTTAAAAACTATAATCCTAATTTACTGAGATTTGACAAACATATTTTCAAAGATTGGTTTGAGAGAGGATATACTCACCAATATGATGTTGCAGAATGCCTATTTGAAAAAATCCCCTTAGGAATTAATAAAACCACAGAAAATCGCTTTAAATTAATCTATCCTCATGAAAAAAATAAGAACATGGATTTATATATTATTATTATTGAGATAGATGATTATAGAAACATAAAAGCCATAACTGCATTGTCTTTGACAAGAAGAAGAGAAAGAATTGTGGAGAGATAGAATGAATATAGAAAACTCATATGAAGTAGAATACATGTATGATGAATCAGCAGACATACTTGGAATTAAAGCAACTCGAGATTTCACATATCATGAAACAATAGAATTGGATGAAGGATTACTACTTGATTTTGATGAAGATAATGTACCCACAGCTCTTGAAATACATGATGCATCAAAAAGATTAAATGTTCCAAAAAACAGTCTAAACAAACTAATCTTTTTTCACATGAAAGTTACTGTAGATGCAAAATCTATCAGTATTAATGCTATTTTTGGTCTTTTAATCCATAATAAAGAAAACAAGCAAGAATTAGAATCATTTACTAGCAATAACTACAACATTCCAAACATGGAAGCGGATTTAGTTACTGTATAATTTGTTATATTTCTTAAGTGATTTAATTAGACAACCAACAAATTAAAATTATTAAATTATAATATAACTAATTTAAAATAAAATAATTAAAAAAAAGAAGAGTTATAAACTCTTAAAAAAAGAAAAAAAGTCAAGGAAACCTATACGATTCCTTGTGCGTTCATAGCGTCAACAACTTTCTTGAATCCTGCGATGTTTGCTCCAGCCACATAGTTTTTGTCCATGCCATATTCAGCTGCAGCATCAGCAACATTTGCGAAAATAGTTTCCATAATAGTTTGAAGTCTTGAATCAACTTCTTCAAATGTCCAGGATAACCTTTCTGAGTTTTGAGACATTTCAAGTGCGGAAGTTGCTACACCACCAGCGTTTGAAGCTTTACCAGGTGAGAACAATACACCGTTTTCTTGTAAGTATTCAGTTGCTTCGATAGTGGTTGGCATGTTTGCGCCTTCAGCAACAGCGAGCACACCATTTTCAACCAAGGTTTTTGCATCTTCTAATTGCAATTCGTTTTGGGTAGCACATGGAAGAGCGATGTCACATTTAATGGTCCATACGCCTTTGCCTTCGTGGTATTCAGCGCTTTCTCTTGCTTCAGCATATGCGGTTAATCTTTCTCTTCTTACTTCTTTAATTTCTTTTAATAACTCAACGTCGATTCCATCTGGATCGTAAATCCAACCTGTTGAATCAGAACAGGTTACAGGTTTACCACCTAATTGCTGAGCTTTTTCGATTGCGTAAATAGCTACGTTACCTGCACCAGATACTGCAATGGTTTTACCTGCAATATCAATGTCGTTTGCTTTTAACATAGCGTTTGTGAAGTATAATAATCCGTAACCGGTAGCTTCAGTTCTTGCTAAAGATCCTCCGAAGGATAATCCTTTACCAGTTAATACTCCTTCGTATAATCCTCTGATTCTTTTGTATTGACCGAATAAGAAACCGATTTCGCGACCACCTACACCAATATCTCCTGCAGGCACATCGGTATCAGCTCCAATGTATTTGCATAATTCAGTCATGAAGCTTTGACAGAATGCCATGATTTCTCTGTCGGATTTTCCTTTAGGATCAAAGTCAGATCCACCTTTACCTCCTCCGATTGGAAGGCCTGTTAAGGAATTTTTGAAAATTTGTTCGAAACCTAAAAATTTGATGATACCTAAGTTTACGGATGGGTGGAAACGTAATCCTCCTTTGTACGGTCCGATTGCACTGTTGAACTGTACACGGTATCCTGTGTTTACTTGTACTTGTCCGTTGTCGTCAATCCATGGGACACGGAATTTCAATTGTCTTTCCGGATTGGTCAATCTTTCAAGAAGTGCATTTTTTCTGTATTCATCTTCGTTTTCTTCAATTACAACCCTTAAGGATTCCAATACTTCGCGTATAGCTTGGTGGAATTCCGGTTCGGAAGGGTTTTGTTCAATAATGGTTTCAATTACATCATCTACGTATGACAAAAAACATTCCTCCAAATAAAATTTAGATTAATTTTAGAAAATTTGAATTGCTCCATAGGCTTGCCACCATATTTAACAATATAATATATTATATGAATCTTCTTATATTTAAATATTTTTCAATTTTTAATTAAATATCCGAATATTATTCAAATAAGTTAATATTTTACTTATACATTATATACTTTTATTCAAAAATATTATTGAATTAAATATCCTATTTGAAATATTAATTCAAAATGTCCAATGAATGTAAATAATTGATATACAAAGTCGGAAAATGATTTCCAACCGAAACAAATGTACAATAATTGTTACATTTGAAGCAGAATTTAGAACAAAATAGACAATACTCCAAAAAAAATTAAACAAAATTATATATAAAATTAATAAACACACTTCTTTATATATCATAATCAATATATTAACTATTAATGTCTGTCGAAATTTGAATTTCAGTAGACAAAATCATAAAATTAGGGTTGATTATGGAGCGCAATAAGATTACCAAAGGCCAATACGACAAGTTGAAAAACCGATATTTGAGAAAGAATAGGAATATGCATTCACTATATCTGGAGTTGAATAATGAAACTCCTGTCGACAAGGAACTATTCTTTAGATTGATTAATAGAATACGCATTGAAGAAGGTCTGAGCGAGTACTACACTCCAAAAAAACAAAAGAAAAAAAGAAGCATTATAAAAAATTTGGACAAATCACCAAATTCATATAATAGCTAGCGTTCGACATAATACCTTAATATTGCACCAATACCACCAAATGCCCTGAAAAGTTGCATTCCTTCTTCAGTTTCGGTGGAAATAAACTCAACATTAGTATTCATTTCTTCAGCCTTTTCCACAAATTCTTCTGCCAAGTCCATGGAAGATTCTTCTTTTAAAACTTCATTACAGTTAGGACATCTGACTTCAAGTTTGTCCGCTTCAGCTTGGGTCTTGACAGTTATCTCCTTTTGTGTTCCGCAGCTTTGACATTGGAATGTCTTGCGCATGCTGGTCAAATCTTCGGATAGAAGCAAAGTATCGACAGCACCCATGATAAGATTGTTTCTGACTTCATCTTCACCATAGGAGTAAAGTCCCTTATCCTTTCTTAGCTCTTGAATGAATCTTTGAACAAGCTTCTTTTCACGCATTACATCAAGGTTTGCCAAATCATCCGCAGATTTGGCGATGACTTCACGAATGCCCTCTTCACCAGTGTAGGAAGTGTCCACTATGGACATGACCTTTTCCTTAAGCTCATATTGAAGATAATCTCCTTCATAAAAATCTTTTTTAGTGAAACCAGGCCCTCCAATGATTATTCCCTTCAAATCATCCTTATTTGGAAGAAATGCCTCATTCATATGATCTCCAATACGTTTCAAGAATTGATGAGCAAGATCTTCGATGACACGGTCAAACCTTCTTTGTGATTGACCACCAGCCTTGTGCTTTCCTGGAACCCCACTGGTCAAATGGCCAAGAATTGTTTCTTTTTTACCTTTCAAAGTAGCATAAGTAGCTTCGTTTCTGTCGATTACAGCCACACCATAGATATCACGCTCTTCAATCATGTATTCCAGAGGTTCAAGGAAAAATTCATTGTTACATTTATACCAATAGGTTGTAACAGGTTCAGGCGGCTCCAAAATGTATTTTTCCATCTTTTCAGTACCGGGACCACCTTTAGGAATCATACCTACAAACAATACCAAACCGTTTTCTGGAGGTTGCCTGTATAACTTAATGCTTTCCAAAATCACTGCAATGGCAGACTGTACATTTTTTCTTGTTTGCTTGCTTTTAATGTTAGCACTCTGACCCATTTCGTCTCTCATGTGCTTACCAACATCACTCAATTGTTTGGTTGGTGGAATATAAACGGAAACAAGCTCTGTACCTCTACCTCTCTTTTGAGCCAATTCCTTTAAGGTTTTTTTAAATTCATATAATTCTTTTGATGATACGTCTGACATATTATCCCTATAAAAATTAAATTAATATAATAGTATTAATTATCTTTTTTTAAATATAAATAATTAATGAAAAAATCAGCATAATTTGGCATTTCCGTATTTTTCAAACAATTTAATATTTGCGCCGTCGATGGTATTCATCTCAAGCAAATCCATTCCGGTAATGTCAAATATCTCACGGGCCAGGTGAACGTATGTGTCCGGATAGTCGTTATATCCGAACAGATGCCAGATTACATCCCCCTCAAATACCATTTCAAGATACCATTCATAGCCTTCCAAATCTTCCGGATCAAAGCTTTTTGACTTTAGATGATACTCCTCTTGTGTCCACAGATAGACATGATACCTTTCCAGAAGATTTAAAATAAGCTTCCTGTTCGAATCATTCAAATCCTCATCAATATATCCGTCGACAGAACCACTTTCAAAATTGACTATCAAGCGAGGGTTCGGCAGCTCATAGGGATGGCAACGGTAATGGCCAAATTCGATGGCCTTGATTTCCAATTTATCTCCGTTTAAATAAACCCCATCTTTCTTAATCTTATAATATAACGGAGTGGCCAATTGCTTTTGATGGTTCAGATGCAACACGTCAAAGTTAAAGAAATCTTTGAGAAGCTCTCCAAATTCAATCCATTTCTTAGGAAAATTGTTCTTGAACGAATATTCCTCATAGCCATCCGTAGAATATATGATGACAATGCATGAATAGACTAGCTCCAACTTTTCAAAATAGGAGAATTCCTCAGATGAAAAATCTTTAAATAACTCCAAATCAGCAAAATCATATAACAAATCATCCGCCTGCTTGGATGTGAATCTGTGAATTTCACTGGTCATGCTGCGTCTCAAGTCAACAAGAATATCAATCCATGAGTTATCGCATAGGCTGCTTTCCTGAAGAAACTTGTCGCCACTTCCCCTTTCCGAAATCTTATAATAGGCCATGCCGTTTACAAAATCTATTGTGAAGCATTCATAGTGGCGATTGAGACGCTTGAAATTGAATCTTTGAGTGATTTCTATTTTTTCAATCATAATATTACCGGTTAATGTAATATATCTCACCCAACTTTAATAATCATACCTAATTTGAATCAACAACTTTATAAAGAATATCATTATAATTAAATAAATAAGTGATACTATGATAAGAAGATGCCCCCAATGTGGCTCAGCAGCTGAGGACATTTATGGCTTCTGCATAAAATGCGGATATGAATTCCCAAGCATTCCAAAAGACAGTAGTGTATGCCCATTATGCGGATATCCCAATCCTGATGAGGCAGATTTCTGCGTCAAATGCGGCACTCCATTGTTATTCAAAAACCAGTTTGAAGGATCACCCGATTCAATAAAACCAATCATCATAAAAAGAAACATCGGACAGGGAAGCGAACCAGTCCAGCCAAAGCATACCAGCAAGTTCATAATATATTTAGGATACATACTGGCGATTCTGGGAAGCATTATAGGACTGATAATTGCAATATATCTGATTACACGAAAAGACCCAGTAGCCAAAAAGCACGGATACATCCAAATAGCAATTATAGTGTTCTATATAGTCATCGTTGCAGTATTATATTCAATAGGAGCAATTCCTCCCGAAATAATCACTCAATATAAACAGCTATTGGCAGGAAACTTTACCTCTATTTAGGGGTAAGTACATTATTATCGCCCCATCACCGTTTTCGTAATATCCTGGAACCACACGGTCCTTGATGAAATTGAAACGCTCATAAAATTCAACGGCAGCGACATTGGTTTCCTTCACTTCCAGATAGATTGCATCTATAGGTAGCAGAGACAAAATGGAAATGGCCTTGACGAGCAATTCCGTTCCAGCACCCAAATGGCGATAATTCTTATCGACAGCTATTGAAATGATGTGGCCCTGATTTTCATACTTGATCCAAAACATCACATAACCTATTACATAATCATCCTTTTCAGCCACTAAAAAACCAATCCCCATTTCATACAGCTGTTGAAACATGTTTATTCCATATGATTGGTCGAATGACATATTTTCTATTTCATAGACTCTCTTTAAATCTTTTGGAACAAACTTTCTAACTTTCATACTAAAAAATATTATACAAAACAATATATTTAATAGTTTGTATTAGAAAAATTACATTTAAGGAGCAAAAAAATGTGGCAAGATTTTGGAGAGTACATCTTGGATGAAGTCGGCGAAAAGCAGGTCAAAATTGCAGAAGTGGCCGTTGGAAAATTTGACAAAATCGCCCGTATGCTATCTGAAAAGGACAACATCACATTAATCAAAACAGACATCCAACCTGCAGACGCCACAGTAATAAAGGACGACATAACAAATCCAAATCTTGAACTGTATATGGATGTGAATCTCATATACTCAATAAGGCCACCAAGTGAACTTCAGCCATACATCATAAGGCTTGCACAAAAAATCGGTGCACAGCTGATAATCAAACCCTTGACAAACGAAGATTTAAATACTGGTAGGGTGAAAATGAAATTAAAAAATTTCAAAAAAGCAAGCTTTTATATTTTAAGGTGATATGATGAGTGACATACTATCCAAATACGACACATCACTTAACGGACTTGGCACAAGTGAAGTTCAAAAAAGACAAAAGGAACACGGCTTGAATGAAATAGCCGAAAAGAAGCCTACGCCATTAATAATATTATTCTTATCCCAATTCATAGACATACTGATTGGACTTTTAATCATTGCAGCCGTTGCAGCATTTGCAATCGGAGATGTCATTGACGCTGGTGTGATTATCCTTGCAGTCCTATTGAATGCAATTATGGGATTTATACAGGAATACCGATCGCAAAAGGCAATTGAAAGCCTTAGGGGATTGATTGCAAAACATGCTATTGTCAAAAGAAACGGCAAAACTGAAGAGATTGATGCAAAAGAACTGACAATTGGAGACATTGTCATTTTGGAGGAAGGCTGTAAGGTGCCTGCAGATTTGACCTTAATCGAAACCCATCGTTTGAGCTGTGATGAATCCCAACTTACAGGAGAGTCCGAAGCAGTTACAAAAGAGGAAAACGAAAAAATTTATATGGATTCCAATGTTCTTTCAGGAAATGGAATTGGAGTCGTAGAGCATATCGGAATGCAGACAGAAATCGGCAAAATCGCAAACATCGTTCAGGAAGAAGATGAGGAAACGCCGCTTTCAAAACGCGTTGGAAAACTTGGAAAAATCCTATCGGCAATTGCGATTGTCGTATGTATAGCAATCTTCATAATGGAATTTTTAAAGGGAATTCCTATTGTAGAAACATTCATGACTGCTGTTTCTCTGGCCGTTGCAGCAATTCCTGAAGGCCTTCCTGCAGTCCTGACACTGACACTTGCTTTGGGAATGTCTGAAATGGCAAAATCCCAGGCGATAGTCCGAAAACTCCTGTCCGTTGAGACCTTAGGTTCATGCACCATAATCTGCAGTGACAAGACAGGCACCCTAACCGAAAATAAAATGACCGTCGTTGAGAGCTTTTACACAAACAGGGACAGGACACACCTAATAGGTAAATTATGCAATAATGCTACCATCGATAATGATAAAATCATCGGAGACCAGACCGATGGAGCCATATTAAAGTATTGCAAAGATTATGATTCATCACTTGAAAGAATTGGTGAAATCCCTCTTGACAGCAATCGTAAAATGATGACCACCATACATAGACTAGACAGTGAAAATGATATTGTTTTATCAAAAGGTGCTCCAGAAATAATTCTAGGCAAATGCAAATACATAGATAATGATGGAACTATTGAAATTATTGATGATAAAACAAAGGAAACGCTATTAAAAAAAATTGGTGAAATGAGCGGGAAAGCATTGAGAGTAATCGGGTTTGCATATAAGGTCAATTGCGGAAACGACCCCGAAACAGACTTGACATTTACCGGCCTGTTAGGTTTGATAGATCCTCCAAAAAAGGATGCAAAACAGTCAGTAAGCGAGTGTATTGATGCTGGAATCGATATAATCATGATTACCGGCGACCATGAAAAGACAGCATGTGCAATTGCAAGAGATTTGGGGATACTGACAACCGGTCAGGTCATAACCGGAAACGAGCTGGATGAGCTTAGCGACGAGGAATATCTAAAAATCGTGAAGGACATTCAGGTCTATGCAAGAGTAAAACCAAACCAAAAGATGAAAATTGTCGAAACCCTAAAGAAACTAGGAAACATTGTTGCCATGACCGGTGATGGGGTAAACGATGCCCCTGCACTTAAAAAGGCTTCAATCGGAGTTGCGATGGGTGATGGAACTGATGTTGCAAAGGAAGCATCAGACATGATTCTGCAAAACAATGACTTTACAACAATCGTAAAGGCCATTGAAGGCGGAAGGAAAATCTATGACAACATCAAAAGATTTGTCAAATACCAGGTTTCCACCAATGTAGGAGCAATATTGACAATCGTTGGAACATCACTTCTAAATCTGCCGCTGCCATTCAATCCTGCACAGCTATTATGGCTCAATATAGTGATGGACGGACCTCCAGCACAGATGCTGGGTATTGAAGGTGCCGAAAAGGACATAATGAAAAGGCCGCCTGAAATGGGAGACATCCTAACCAGAAATACACTGCTTCAGATACTATTCCTAGGCATTGTGATGGCAATTGGAACAATATGTGTATTTACCTATGAAATGCAAAGTGGAGTCTCCACAAAAAAAGCAATGACAGTTGCATTCACACTATTTGTTGTCTATCAACTGTTCAATGCATTCAACGGAAAGGCAAATTCAGAAAAATCAAGCAGATTCTTATATTTGGGAATTATAATTTCATTCCTTCTCCAGTTAATGATATTGTACATTCCACAATTGCAGGCCATATTCAGAACAACATCCATCGGCATATTCGATTGGATGATAATCATTGTCGTGGCATCAACAATATTAATAGCTCAGAAAATACTTGACAAGGTGATAAAATGAAGATATTAATGCTGGGAGGTACCAAAGACTCAATCAACATCATTGAATTCATTAAAGACAATTATGATGCATATATTCTGACAACAACAACCACGGAGTACGGTGCAAAGCTCGCCCGCGAAGGCGGAAGCGACGATACCATAGCCCGCCCCCTTCCAAAAGAAGAAATAATCCAAATAATAGAAGATAGGAAAATTGATGTTTTGATTGATGCAACACATCCTTTTGCAGAGCATATCACACAGACCAGCCTAAGCATAGCAAATGAATTGGAAATCCCATTCATTCGCTTTGAAAGACCTACCACCAACCTTGAAAACATCGACACTTCACGCATCCATTATGTAGATTCATTTGATGATGCAGGAAAACTGATTGAAAGTGATTTTGGTGAAGGAAACATACTGCATTTTGCAGGAGCCAACACCATGGAATACATACTGAAATACGTTTCCACAGAAAGGTTCTATCCAAGGATTTTGAAGGTGGCCAGTTCGCTTGAAAAATGTGAAAAGCTGAACGTAAGTCCGGACCACATCATTCCAATGAATGGAGCTGCAACCACCGAAGAAAACACAGAACTGATTGAAAAGTATGATGCATCAGTAATGATTACCAAGGAAAGCGGTGAAATCGGTGGCGTAATCGACAAGATCAACGCTGCCAATGAAACAGACATCGCAGTAATCATGATTCAAAGACCAAAAATAGACGGTTTAAATAAAAATAATATGGTATCTAATTTAGATGAATTAGATATTAAACTAAAAACTTTTTTTAAAAAATAGATTTAAGAAAAACGCCGAGACTGGGATTTGAACCCAGGCGAGGGTTACCTCACAGGATTTCAAGTCCTGCGCCTTACCAGACTAGACTATCTCGGCATATAGAAAGGAATATTTAGAAAGGTTCTAAATATTTATCCTTTAAGTTCAATCTCAATACTTACATTATCAGGAACGTTAACTTTCATAACTTGTCTCATAGCACGTTCATCAGCTCCAATACCGATTAAACGTTTATGAATTCTAAGTTCCCATTTTTCCCAAGAAGCTTTACCTTCTCCATCCGGAGATTTTCTTGTAGGAACAACTAATTTTTTAGTTGGTAATGGAATAGGACCAGACAAGTCAACACCAGTTCTTTCAGCAATCTTTTTAAGTTGATCACATACGTATGCTAATTTTTCTGGGTCTGTTCCAGTAAGCTTAATTCTTGCTTGATTCATTTATTATCCTCCAAAAAACAAAAAGAAGAAAGTATGAAAATACTTTCTAAAAGTTGTTTACAAACTTATTTTGCTGGGGTAACTTTAAGACATAAACCTGCAGCAACAGTTTGACCCATATCTCTGATAGCAAATCTACCCATAGGTGGAATGTTTTTAGCTTCTTCCATAACCATTGGTTTGGTAGGTTTGATTTGTACGATAGCTGCGTCACCAGTTTTGATGAAGTCAGGTTTTTCAGCTTCAGGTTGACCAGTAGCAGGGTCTAATTTAGAAGTTAATTCTAAGAAAGTACATGCAGTTTGTGAAGTGTGACAGTGGAATACAGGAGTGTATCCAACAGTAATTACACCAGGGTGTTGTAATACAACAACTTGTGCGGTAAATTCTTTAGCTACGGTAGGAGCGTCACTAGTGTGTCCAGCTACGTCTCCTCTTCTGATATCGTTTTTACCTACACCTCTTACGTTGAATCCGATGTTGTCACCAGGTTCAGCAACGTCAAATACTTCGTGGTGCATTTCGATAGATTTTACTTCTCCGGAAACTCCAGCAGGTTCAAAGATAACGTTTTCACCTTTTTTCATGATCCCGGTTTCAACTCTTCCTACAGGTACGGTTCCTACACCAGTAATGGAATAAACGTCTTGAATAGGAATCCTTAATGGTAAGTCTACAGGTTTTTCAGGTGGAGTTAATTTGTCTAACTCTTCCATGAGAGTTCCGCCTTTGTACCAGGTCATGTTGTCACTTTTTTCTTTGATGTTGTCACCTTCAAATGCTGAAAGTGGAATGAAAGGTACAGTAGCAGGGTCTCTACCGATGGATTTGAGTAATACGCCAACTTCTTCTTTAACTTCGTTGAATCTTTCTTCACTGTAATCAACCATATCCATTTTGTTGATTGCAATGATGATTTGTTTAATACCTAAAGTCATGGATAAGAACATGTGTTCTTTGGTTTGAGGCATTACACCATCTTTTGCGTCAACTACTAATACAGCAGCGTCAGCTTGGGATGCACCAGTGATCATGTTTTTAACGAAGTCTCTGTGTCCAGGACAGTCTACAACAGTGTAATCATATTTGTTGGTGGAGAATTTTTGGTGAGCTAAATCGATGGTTACTCCTCTTTCTCTTTCTTCACCTAATTTGTCCATAACAAATCTGAATTTGT
>JAZUAV010000014.1:0-21376 GCA_045638165.1 Methanobrevibacter sp. | reverse complement strand
CAATTCAACAAAAAGGAACTTAAAACCATAGTCCGTGAAGCCAATGCAAATAATATGAAAGTTTCAGCTCATTGTCATAGTTTAAAGGGAATGAACAATTGTATTGATGCAGGATTTTCATCAATTGAACATGGAACATTCATTGATAAGAAAACTGCCTGTAAAATGGTTAAAAATAATGTGACTTTAGTTCCAACATTACTGGTTCATCAATTCTTATATAAAAACGGCTTCCCTTTATGGGACAGCTATGCAGAGGAAAAAACACAAAAATTAAAAGAGATTGTCAAGGTTCACAAGGAAAACATTTCAGTTGCTTATGAGCAGGGCGTTAATATATTAATGGGAACTGACAGTGGAGTTATTCCTCATGGACATAACTTGGAAGAGTTGGTTCATTTAACCGATATTGGCATGTCTGCAGATGAAGCAATAGCTAGCGGGACGGTTAAAGCGGCACAATACTTAAAACAAGATAATTTGGGGCTTGTAAAGGAAAATTATATTGCAGATTTGATTTTAGTCAATTCAAATCCTTTGGAGGATATTTCCATTTTAAGCGACAATGATACTGTCTTGAAAGTCATTCAGGACGGTTGTGTAGTTAAATCATTATAAGTTATTTGGGGGAGTAATTATGGCAAAACTTAAAAGTATGGATTTGCCGATTGAAGGAATGCATTGTGCATCATGTGTTTTAAGTGTAAATAAAACATTCGAAAAGATTGATGGTGTGGAGGAAGTGGATGCAGATTTGGCGGCAAATAAACTTCACATAACAGTAAATCCTAAAAAAATTTCCTATGAGGAGATGGAAAGGTTAGTTAAAAATTTGGGTTTTGAACTGCACTCAGATGAAATGACCCTAAGGATTCAGGGAATGCACTGCGCTTCCTGTACAATGAATGTTGAGAATTTTCTGATTAGGCTGGATGGAATCTTTGATGTTAAGGCTGATTTGACTTCACAATCTGCTAAAATTAGATATGATGCATCAAAAGTGGACATGGATGAAATTGAAAGGACAATTGAATCTTTAGGTTTTGAACTTTTAGGCATTGAAGGTCAAACGGAAATCGATGAGGAAGCACTTTACCAAAAGGATTTGGCCGAAAAACGCAATAGGATTATTGTCGGATTGATATTTTCAGCCGTTTTAATGATTCTGATGTTCAGTGGATGGGATCCTTTAGTGGGTGTTACAGAATCCATTAAACAATCTACAGGCATTAACATATCCTCAATGGGTTTATTGTCATTGATTGTAAGCATTGCTCCTTTTTTATATGTTTCATTGCCAATATTAAAAGCAGGAATCAATGGATTGATGCACAAAAACCTTAATATGGATGTCATGTATTCAATGGGTATTCTGGTTGCTTATGTATCAAGTATTTTAGGAACTTTCCATATTGTCCTAGACCATTCATTCATGTTTTATGACTCCGCTGTAATGCTTCCATCCTTTTTAATGATTGGAAGATATTTGGAGGCAAGAGCCAAAAAACGAACTTCAGATTCAATAAGGGAATTGATAGGTCTTCAGCCTACTGTTGCAACTGCCATTGAACTTGATGAAAATGGCGAAATTGCCACTCAAAAGGAAGTTTCAATTGCAGATATTGTCATTGGAGATTTGTTGCTTGTAAAGCCTGGTGATAAAATTCCTGTTGATGGTGATGTAGTTGGCGGGGAGTCATATGTTGATGAATCAATGATTAACGGCGAACCTATTCCTAAAGTCAAAAAAGATGGCGAAGAGGTATTTGCCGGAACAATCAATCAGGATGGTGTATTATACATTAAGGCTCAAAAAATCGGAAAGGAGACAGTTTTATCAAATATCATTCGTTTGGTTGAAAAGGCTCAAAGCTCAAGACCCCCCGTTCAAAAATTTGCAAATACAATTGTATCATACTTCATTCCAGTTATTTTAACAATTGCCATCGTAGTATTCTTAATATGGTATTTTGTCTTGGGCGCTCCGTTATTATTCTCTCTTACTTGTCTGATTTCAATATTGGTCGTTGCATGCCCGTGTGCATTGGGTTTGGCTACTCCAACAGCCGTTACTGTAGGGGTTGGAAGGGCTGCAGAATTCGGTATCCTGATTAAAAATGGAGATACTCTGGAAAATGCAGGCCAAATCGATGTTGCGGCATTCGACAAGACTGGAACAATAACTGAAGGCAAGCCTGAAGTGGATGATATAATTGCTTATGGGGTATCAGATGAAGAATTAATTAGGCTGGCTGCCAGTGTTGAGCAAAATTCAAATCACCCAATCGCTAAAGCTATTGTAAACAAATCAAAGGAGTTGGGTATGGAATTGGATTCAACATCTGAATTTGAAAATGTGACCGGTAAAGGACTTAAAGCTCAACTTAACGGTAGCGAAGTTTTGGCAGGTAATCTGGCTTTAATGCAGGTTGAAAATGTCGAAGTTTCATATGATTTGATTGATAAATATCATGAACTTGAAAAACTAAGCAAAACAATAATCTTTTTGGCCCAGGATAAATCCGTAAAAGGTATCTTAAGTTTATCAGATAAAATCAAAGCCAATTCAAAAAGAACCATAGAAGAACTCCACAAGATGGGCATTGAAACCTATATGTTAACAGGTGATAATGAGTCCACAGCCCTCACCGTTGCAGATGAGGTCGGAATTGATAATGTAAAAGCGGGGGTTCTTCCGGAAAACAAACTGGATATTGTAAAGGAAACTCAAGCAAACAACACTAAAAAAGTTTTATTTGTCGGAGATGGAATTAACGATGCTCCTGCTTTAACACAAGCAGATATCGGTGTAGCTATGGGCAATGGTACGGATATAGCTATGGAAAGTGGGGACATTGTCATTATGGAGGGGGACTTGGAAAACGTTGTTGCAGCTATACAGTTTTCCAAAAAGCTAATGAGAAGAATCAAGGAAAACATTTTCTGGGCTTTTGCATATAACACTATTCTGATTCCAATAGCTGCTGGAGTTTTATATCCTGCATTTGGCATAACATTCGAACCGGCTCTTGCAGGGCTGGCAATGGCATTAAGTTCAGTAACAGTCATATCCCTTTCATTAATGCTTAAGAGATATGTTCCCGAGATAAAAAAAGAAAGTAAAAATTAATTGACCTATAAGTCAATTAATTCTAATTTTATTTTTCCAATTTTTGGAGCTAAAAAGTTATAAAATATAGAAATAAGTGCAGCAGATACAAATCCACTGATAATGCTACTAATCACACTAACAATTAGGCTTATTGCATTTCCACCACTAATCAAACTGATTATTCCTGTAATTAAACTCAATACTCCAGTAATTATTGCGATATTTATTGCAAAGTTCATCATCTCAATTGAATCAATAACTGTCATTCCGTTTTCTTGAGACAATTCAAAAACAATTCCTCTGCCTTTGGATGCTAGTAGATTGTAGATATAAATCGCGATTAATATAAATACGAATGTTATCACGAAAGTTCCAATAATGAACATTAGAACTGTTGTTGGCTGTGTTAGGATGAACATTAATTGGTAAAGTTCATAAGCGACTATTTGCTGACCTGCAAGCATTAATGATTGTACTATAGTACTGAGCATTAAAGGCATAATCAAAATTGAAGCTAAATAGACTAATAACATTTGAATTGTTGCAATTGTTGCAGTAATGGTTGCAGTTTCAGTAGGGGAAATCTTAACAACCTCTCCGCCATTTAATGAGAGTTTAATGTTTCTTAATTTATCGCAGAGCAAATTGAAGAATAACCCATCAGTAAAATAGCGATAGATTCCAATCATGAATGTACCAACAATGATTGTTGGAAGGAGATATATTAAAGTTCCAGTATCTCCTGACATTATGAGAAATACCACTGATAATGCAATAGCCACTATGATTGCAAACAATACAGATATTCCAGTTGAAATAATTGTAAATGATGCCAAATCTATTGATTTAAATTCTTTTTCACTAGCCATTATAAACACCTAAAACCATTCTTTGGATTTTTCAAGCAATTCATCAATAATTATTGAAACAGATCCGATGTATGTGTGTGGGTCCATAATCTTTTCCACATCTGCTTCGGTTAAGTATTTTTGAACGTCTTCGTCTTCTAAGATTAATTCGCCGAGCAATAATTTTTCTTTGTTTGCTTTTATTGCATTTTTTCTCACGATTCCATATGCGGTTTGTTTTCCCATTCCTGCGCGGGTAAGTTCGGCCATTAATCTTTCAGCCATAATTAAACCATTGGTTAAGTTTAAGTTTCTTTCGATATTCTCATCATAGAATACCAAATTGCTCATTAATTTGATAGTTAAGTTCAAAATGTAGTCAGTTAAAATACAGCTTTCCGGAAACATGATTCTTTCACAGGAGGAATTTGTCAAATCTCTTTCATGCCAAAGGGGGTTGTTGTCTAAAGCTGCATTTACATATGATTTGATGATTCTTGCAACGCCACAAATCCTTTCGGCAGTAATCGGATTCATTTTGTGCGGCATGGTACTGCTTCCAACCTGTTTTTCAGGATCGAAGTATTCCCCAACTTCCATAAGTTCAGTTCTTTGCAGGCTTCTGATTTCCAATCCGATTTTATCTAATGTACTTGCGATATTAGCCAAAACACTAATGAATTCAACATGGTTGTCTCTTTGAACTACTTGGTTTGTGATTGTAGCTGGAGGGAGACCTAAGATTTCTGCAACCGCTTTGTGGATTTCCCAACCTTGTTCACCTAGAGCTGCGGTGGTTCCAACTGCTCCGTCCATCATTCCAATACAAACGTTCGCTTCGGCATGTTCTAATCTTACGTATTGTCTGTGAAGCTCATCTGCCCAAATACCGAATTTCATTCCATATGTGGTTGGAAGTGCATGCTGACCATGTGTACGTCCAATGCACACTTTCATCTTGTTTTCTTCTGCTAAATTAAGCATTATTTTAGTCAGTCTTTCTAATTTTTCTTTTAATACATCAATTGAATCTTTGATTAGCAATGAATTTGAACTGTCTACAATATCGTTAGATGTAGCGCCAAAGTGGACATATTCTCCTGCACCGTTTTCGCATACTTCTGTAATTCCTTTAGATAATGCTGCAATATCGTGGTTGGTTTCTGCTTCAATAGCTTTAACTCTTTCTAATTTCACGAATTCGGTTGTTGCTTTTGCGGCAATTTCATCTGCTACTTCTTGGGGAATAATTCCAAGTTTTCCTTCAGCCTGAGCCAGTGCAGATTCAACATCTAACATTCTTTGTAGTTTATTTTCTTCCTCCCAAATTCTTTTCATTTCGGGAGTACCATATCTAAATTCAATAGGGTGTATAGCCATATTATCATCTCGTTAAAAAATAATTTTTATAAATTATATTAATTATTTTGTTAGTTCGTATTTTTAAATTATTCCTTAGCAACACATTTATATATCTTTTGAAAAAAAGATAATAACACCATTTATATATTTGATATAAATAGGTTGGATTATATGGAAACTAGAATAAGACAGTTTCGCCAAGAAATTGGTCTGACGCAACAAGAGTTGGCTGATTCTGTTGGTGTTACTCGTCAAACAGTAAATGCTTTAGAAAATGCTCGTTATAACCCTTCCTTATTATTAGCCTATAAAATTACTAAAAAATTGGGAAAAGATTATATAGAAGATGTTTTTACCTTTGATGAGGATGATTAAAAACTTATCTGATATCATTTATTTGATAAAAAGTAATTAATTAGCATAAAAGGAATTATTGGAAATATTTTGGATAATTGGCTGTTGTCCTTTAAACTATATAGCTATGCTTATGTAAAAATTATGGCTTTTCGATGAACAAACTTATTATTTCTTATTAAATTATTATATGGTTTTTAATTTATTTTTTTGATATTATGACATCATTCAATGAGCAACTTAAAAAAATTTCAATAAAGGAAGTTTTATTTCTTATTGTACTATCCTATGTAATGGTTTTTATTTTGAAATTTTTTAATGTGATTGAAATTGACACTGGCATTGTTAATGTGATAGTTATTCTTTTCTTTGCTTTTAAGTTAAGGAATTATATTTCTGAGATGAAATCAGATTTTACCAATGTTTTTTCAGTCGTATCATTTAAAGAAATTCTAATAATTGTGGTGTTGAATATTTTCTTTTCCTATGGAATGCTTTATTTGTCAAATTCTCTAATTCATTTAATTCCAACTAACAACTATTTATCTTTCCTAATTCCAACAAAAAGCATTACTACAGGATTGATAGGTATTTTTTCATTGATTTCAGTAGTTTTATTTTCTCCGATTGCTGAAGAATTAGTGTTCAGGGGCATGTTTTTAAATAAATTAGGATTGGTGGTTCCGACAGTTTTCGCAATTCTTATTTCTGCACTTTTGTTTGCTTCACTTCACAGTTTTGGAAGCATTATATCAGCATTTGTATTTGGAATATGCATGGCGCTATTGTATCTGAAAACTGACAATATTTTAGTGCCTATCTTGGCACATTTTTTAAATAATCTGATTGGAGAGACAATTTATCACCTTGATTATCAGCAATTGATATTTACAAATGGTTTTGCAATGGCATTGATGTCTATTTTAGCTATTGTTTCATTTATTGTTATTTTAAGATTTATTTCTTCGGATTTGAAAAATATTTAAATAAATCAAATATAAAAAATATTTTAAAAGGTGTTTAGATATGGATTTAAGAAAAATTGGTATTGCTCTAATTTTCATTGGTATCGTTGTTACTGTTGTTTTCATCGGCAATGATAAAATATTCGTCCCTGCATTGACTGTTACTGTTTTAGGATTCTTTATAACCGTTGTTGGGTTTGTTGATGAAATCAGAAAAAGAAAAATCATCAATGATAAACTTGATGAGGACATTGGGACAGTTCTTCAGCCGTTAATCACTAAATATTCAAATTTGAATAAACAATATCATAGTGAATATTCCGGTGAGGAGTATGTTGAAAAGAGACTTCAATTGAATAAGGATTTAGAAATGGAAATCACAGAAAAACTTCCTTATTTGGAAAGAAGAGAAATAAAAAAGATCGTTATCGAGTTTAGCAGAGAACAAGACAAATTACTTTAAAATTTTTTTGAGCCTATAGTATAATGTACAAAAAGAGACAACAAGGTTTTAAATAGTACATTTGACTAACATTATATTAGTGATAAAATGTTTTCCCCAAGTATAGAAGAAGTAAAAGAAATAGTAAAAAACGAGGAGTATAAGCGTATACCCATATCTTATGAATTGTTTTCGGATATTGCTACTCCTGTGGAGGTATTAAGAATTTTAAAAGGAACAAGTAATCATTGTTATATGTTAGAGAGCATTGAAGATGCAGAAAAATGGGGAAGATACAGTTTTTTAGGTTTTGATCCTCTATTGGAATTCACCTGCCAAAACGGTGTTGTTCAAATTAAGGGGGATGCCGATTTTAATAAGTTGAACGATGATTTGGTTTCTATTGAAACCGATAATCCTGGAGAAATCATAAAGGAGTTGGTTTCAAAGAACAAGTCTCCAAAATTGGATTATTTGCCTCCGTTTACAGGCGGTTTTGTTGGTTATTTTGCTTATGATTATATAAAATATGCAGAACCTTCCCTTAATCTGGATGCTGAAAATCAAGATCAGTTCAAGGACATTGATTTGATGTTATTCGACAAGGTTATTGCATTTGACAATTTCAAGCAAAAGATTATCATAATCGTAAATATGAAAACTGATAATCTGGAGAATAATTATGAAAAGGCTTGCAGCGATTTAAAGGAACTTGCAAACCTCATTAAAAATGGTAAAAAAGCTGAAATTGAACCATTAAAATTAAAATCTGATTTCACACCAGCATTCTCACGTGAAAGATATTGCGGCATGGTCAATAAGGCTAAGGATTATATTAAGGAAGGAGACATATTCCAGGTTGTGCTGTCAAATAGGATTGAAGCGGATATTTCAGGAAGTTTATTTGATACATACAGAGTTTTAAGGACTACAAATCCTTCTCCATACATGTTTTATTTCTCAAGTAATGATATTGAAATTGCAGGTGCCTCCCCCGAAACATTAGTCAAATTGACTGATAGAAAACTGTATACATTCCCACTTGCAGGAACCAGACCTCGTGGTAAAACTGAAGAGGAAGACTTAAGACTGGAAGAGGAACTGTTGGCTGATGAAAAGGAATTGGCAGAACATAACATGCTGGTTGATTTGGGACGTAACGACATCGGCAGGATATCTGAAATAGGTTCTGTAAGTGTTGATAAGTATTTGTCAGTTGAGAGATTTTCACATGTAATGCACATTGGGTCTACCGTTACCGGAACATTAAGAAGCGATTTGGATTCCCTTGTTGCAATAGATTCAATTTTACCTGCAGGAACATTATCCGGAGCTCCAAAAATAAGGGCTTGTGAAATTATTAACGAACTTGAAGATAACAAAAGAGGAATCTACGGTGGAGCTATTGGTTATGTTGATTTAAGCGGCAATATTGACACTTGCATATCAATCAGAATAGCTTTCGCTAGAAATAACAAAGTGTTCATACGTTCGGGTGCAGGAATCGTTGCAGACAGCGTACCTGATAAGGAATTCGACGAAAGCTTGAATAAGGCCGCTGCAGTAATCAATGCTTTAAAGATTGCAGATGGGGGGTTAGAATGATTCTTTTAATTGACAATTATGACAGTTTTTCATATAACCTGTTCCAATTAATTGGAGAAGTCGATAGCGATATTTTAGTTTATAGGAATGATAAGATTACATTGGATGAAATCAAGAAACTAAGTCCTGATGCAATTATTCTATCTCCGGGACCTGGAAAACCGGAAAATGCTGGAATTTGCATAGATTTGGTTAAAGAATTCCATGATAAAATCCCAATTTTGGGGGTCTGTTTAGGCCATCAAGCCATTTGCACAGCATTTGGAGGCACTATCTCTTATGCAAGCAGATTGATGCATGGAAAATCTTCAAATATTTCCCTTGATTATGATTTCATTTTTAAGGGGCTGCCAAGTGAAATCAATGTTGGAAGATACCATTCTTTAAGCTTGGTTGAAGATTCCCTTCCGGAATGTCTTGACATAATCTCAAAAGCAAAGGATGATGGTGAAGTAATGGCAGTTAAGCATAAAGAGTTCAATGTTTATGGTCTTCAATTTCACCCTGAATCAATATTGACACCGGATGGTTTAATTATTATAACTAATTTCATTGAAAAAGTAGAAAGAGGAATTTTATGATTAAAGAAGCAATATTAAAAGTATCAAACCACGAAGATTTGACATATAATGAAGCTTATATCACTATGGACGAAATTATGAGTGCTGATGCAAGTGAAGTTCAAATGAGTGCATATTTAACAGCAATGGCAATGAAAGGTGAAACAATTGAGGAAATCACA
The DNA here is from genome assembly GCA_045638165.1 of Methanobrevibacter sp. Taxonomy (GTDB): domain Archaea; phylum Methanobacteriota; class Methanobacteria; order Methanobacteriales; family Methanobacteriaceae; genus Methanocatella. The sequence goes on along the minus strand of JAZUAV010000014.1, from coordinate 11,946 downwards.
GCTTCCGCTAAAGCAATGAGGGATCATTGCATTAGGTTGTTAAATGATGAGGAAGTTTTAGAAATTGTTGGAACCGGTGGTGATGGTTCAAATACATTCAATATATCAACCACATCTTCAATAGTAATCTCCGCTGCAGGAGTTCCTGTGGCCAAGCATGGTAATAGGTCAGCATCAAGCAAATGCGGTGCCGCGGATGTTTTGGAAGAGTTAGGTGTTAATATTTACATTGAACCAGAAAAAAGTTTAAAATGTCTAAAGGAAATTAATCTATGTTTTTTATTTGCCCAAAATTATCATTTGTCCATGAAATATGTTGCAGGGGTACGTAAAGAACTTTCCATTAGGACAATATTTAATATCTTGGGACCGTTGACCAGTCCTGCCGGCGCATCAATGGAAGTGTTGGGCGTTTATGAAAGGGATTTAATTGAACCTCTCGCAGATGTTTTAAAGAATTTGGGAGTAAAATCTGCAATGGTCGTATATGGTTTAGATGGAATGGATGAAATATCTGCCAGTGACAGAACAGCAGTCTGTGAGCTTAAGGATGGAAAGACCATGACATATGAACTTTCTCCGGAATATTTCGATATGGAAATCGCATCTAAAGGTAATCTTGTAGGAGGGGATGCAAAAGAAAATGCACAAATCACATTGTCAATTTTAAATGGTGAAAAGGGACCTAGACGAAATGCTGTTCTTTTAAATTCTGCTGCGGGATTGTATGTTGCAGGCAAGGTTAAATCTTTAAAAGAAGGTGTCAAATTGGCAGAAGAGGTCATTGACTCCGGAAAAGCATTGAAACAACTTGAAAAATTCGTTGAAGTTACAAACAGATGATTATTATGTTGGATAAAATTGTTGTTAAAACCGAAGAAAGATTAAAGGAAGCCAAAGAGAATAAATCTTTGGAAGAACTCAAAGAAGAGGTGTCTAAGTTAGAAATTAATAAGGATTTTCCATTTAAGGATGCTCTAAATGATCCTCAAATTGCAATAATTGCAGAAGTTAAAAAGGCTTCTCCTTCAAAAGGATTGATAGCTGAAGATTTTGATTATATTGGAATTGCAAAAGACTATGAGGATGCAGGCGCTTCAGCCATTTCTGTCTTGACTGAACCATATTTCTTCCAGGGGTCAAATGATTATCTAAAAGAAATTGCACAAAATGTTTCAATTCCAATTTTGAGAAAAGATTTTGTCATTGATGAGTATATGATCTGGGAAGCCAAATTGCTTGGAGCTTCAGCAGTACTTTTAATAGTTTCAATATTGGATATTGTCCAGTTGAAAAGATATCTGGATTTGGCTCATGATTTGGGCCTTTCGGCAATTGTTGAAACTCATGACGGTAATGAAATCAGAACTGCAATGAATGTCGGTGCTGAAATAATTGGTGTAAACAATAGGAATTTGGCCGATTTCACTGTTGACATCGAAAATAGTATCAACTTACGTAGATGTGTGAGTGATAATATCATATTTATTTCTGAAAGCGGCATTAAAACGAAGGAAGATGTGAGCAGATTAAAGGAGAATAATGTCGATGCTGTTTTAATTGGTGAAACTTTAATGAAAAGTGATGATAAGAAATCTTTGATTTCGGAGTTAAAGAATGGTTAAAATTAAGATTTGTGGACTTAAGCGTTTGGAAGATATTGAAATTGTAAATAAGTATAAACCTGATTATATAGGTTTTGTATTTGCAGATTCCAAAAGAAAGGTGTCTCACGAATTGGCATCTGATCTGAAGAAAAATTTAAACTCTGATATAATTTCTGTTGGTGTTTTTGTTGATGCCGACAGCAATGAAATAATTGAATTGTTTAACAGTGGAATTATTGATATGGCACAACTTCATGGAAGTGAAAGTGAAGATTATATTAGGAATTTAAAAGAAAAAACTAATTATAAACTGAAAATCATTAATGCAATTGAAATGTCTGATAAAAAGGATTTATTGGAATATGATAATTCAATTGCAGATTATTTGCTACTTGATAGTGGAAAAGGTAGTGGAAAAACTTTTGACTGGAGTTTAATAAGGGACGATTTGGATAAAGAATTTTTCTTAGCGGGGGGAATTGATATTTTAAATGTTCGTCAGGCTATCGATAACTTTAATCCTTATGCAATTGATTTGAGTTCCAGTCTTGAAACTGATGGATTTAAGGATGAAAATAAAATTAAAGAGATTATGGAGGTTATAAATTGAGTAAAGGAAGATATGGTGAATATGGTGGCCAGTACATATCTGAAACTTTAATGAATGAGTTGCTTTATTTGGAAGAGCAATATTATCATTACATGAATGATCCTGAGTTTGTAGAAGAACTGAATACTTTATTAAAAGAATATGCTGGAAGACCTTCTTTATTGTATTATGCTAGTAGAATGACAGAAGACCTTGACGGGGCTAAAATCTATTTAAAACGTGAAGACCTGAACCATACTGGAGCCCATAAAATTAATAACGTGTTGGGCCAGGTATTATTGGCTAAAAAAATGGGTAAAACAAGAGTTATAGCTGAAACTGGTGCGGGTCAACATGGTGTGGCCACTGCAACTGCAGCAGCTTTGCTTGATATGGAATGTGAAGTATTCATGGGTGAAGTTGACACAAAAAGACAAGCCTTGAATGTTTATCGTATGGAATTGTTGGGTGCGAAAGTCCATTCAGTAAAATCAGGAACTAAAACTCTAAAAGATGCTGTAAATGAGGCATTTAGAGATTGGATTGCTCGTGTGCACGATACAAATTATGTAATCGGTTCAACAATGGGGCCACATCCATTTCCAATGATTGTAAGAGATTTTCAAGCTGTGATAAGTGCTGAAGCTCGTGAACAATTCCTGGAAAAAGAAGGAAAACTTCCAAATGCCGTTATTGCATGTGTTGGTGGTGGAAGTAATGCTATGGGGGCATTTTACAATTTCATTGAGGATGAGGAAGTTAAGTTGATAGGATGTGAAGCTGGTGGAAAGGGCATTGACACTCCTTACAATGCAGCGGCATTGACCAAAGGAAAAATTGGAATATTTCATGGAATGAAATCCATTTTCAACCAAGGTGAATACGGTCAAATTGCACCGGTGTATTCTGTCTCAGCCGGGCTGGACTATCCTGGCGTTGGCCCTGAGCATGCATATTTAAGAGACATTGGAAGGGCGGAATATGTTCCAATCACTGATGAACAGGCCGTTAATGCATTTGAATATTTGTCCAGAATGGAAGGAATCATTCCAGCAATTGAGAGTGCTCATGCTATTGCTTATGCAATGGAATTAGCTCCAAAAATGGATAAGGATGATATAATAATGATTTGTCTTTCTGGAAGAGGAGATAAGGATGTTCGTTCAATTGCAGAGTATAGGGGAGTTGAGTTAGATGAGTAAAATAGCTAATGCATTTAAAAATGGAAAGGCATTTATTGGATTTTTAACTGCGGGGGACCCGACAATCGAGAAAACTGTTGAATACATCTTGGCAATGGAAGAGGCCGGCTGTGATTTAATTGAAATTGGTATTCCATTTTCTGATCCTATGGCTGAAGGCGTTGTGATTCAGGAAGCCAATGTACGTGCATTGAAACACAATACCACTACTGATGATGTATTTGATATTGTAAAGGCAGTACGTGCCAAAACTGATGTTCCTCTTGTATTTTTAACTTATATCAATCCTGTGTTCTTTTATGGTTATGAAGAGTTCTTTAAGAAGTGCAGTGAATTGGGTGTTGATGGAATCATATCTCCTGATTTGCCTTATGAGGAAAAAGGCGAAATTGCAGACATTGCCCGCAAAAATGATGTTGATGTAATCTCCTTGATTGCCCCAACTTCAAAGGAAAGAATTCAAAAGATTGCCGCTGATGCAAGCGGATTCATTTATGTTGTTTCTTCATTAGGTGTTACAGGAATGCGTTCTGAGATAAAAACGGATTTGAATGCCATTATTGAAGACATTAGGGATGTGACTGATTTGCCTCTTGCAGTTGGATTTGGTATTAATACTCCAGAACAATCTCGTAGCATTGGAAAAATAGCTGATGGGGTTATTGTGGGCAGTGCAATTGTAAAAATAATTGAAGAACATGGGGAAAATGCAACAGAACCATTAAAGGAATATGTTTCTAGCATGAAAAAGGCCGCTAACGAATAATCTTTCATAAATGAAAATGTTTATATAAATAGTCAATACAAAAATATATGTATAATTTATAATTTTTATAATTCAATTTAGAGGATTATTTATGTTTAAAGCAGAATTAAGTGATTCTAGTATATTAAAAACCAGTTTTGATGCTATTTCTTCAATTGTTGATGAAGTACAAATCGAAACTGACAGTGAAGTTATGAGATTAGATGCCTTAGACCGTAGTCACATAACTTTCGTACATTTAGAGTTAAAATCTAGCTTATTTGACGAATACATTTGTGATGTTCCTGAAAAGATTAACATCGATACTGATGAGTTCATGAGAGTACTTAAACGTGCTAAATCTCAAGACAGAGTTTTAATGTCAGTAGATGAAGGTAATTTTATCATTACTTTTGAAGGAGATGCTACTAGAACTTTTAAAATTAGATTAATAGATATGGAATATGACAATCCTGTTCCACCAACTATTGAACATCCAACCAACTTTAAAGTTCGCTTCTCTATTTTAAAAGATTGTATTAATGATATTGACATATTTTCAGATAAGATTGCCCTTCAGGTTGATGAAGATTACTTCATTGCATCAGCTGATGGGGAGTTTGGAGATGCAAGTATTAAATATCTCCACGGTGAAAATATTCAAGAACATGCAAAAGCTTTATTCTCACTGGATAAGATTAGAGAAATGCTTAAAGCAGATAAATTTTCAGAGGAAGCTGAAATTAGTTTAGGTACTGATATGCCATTAAGTTTAACTCTTACTATGGTTACTGGTGATGGTAAACTTAGTTTCTTGCTTGCTCCTAGATTAGAAACAGATGAATAATTCATTCGTTTTATCTTTTTTTTTATTTTAAATAATATTTTTAGAGATGGTATTAAGTGGATCAATTTTACAAAGAATTACGTGCAATTCAAAAAAAAGAACGTAATAACGCTACATTGGCTCGTGTTGAGGAGACTTTTTATAGTAAAATTCATGAGTATTTGGATAACTTAAAACAACAGGCAATTCGCGATCCATTCTCCAATACTCCTCAGATGTTGCATGAAGCTCAAAGAATAGCTACGGAAATCTGTGAGAGAAGAGAACATAAAATCACCGATGCGGCTGTTGTAAATATTCACAGGTCTTACCATTTGTTCACTGGCAAGCCTCAATTCGATTTGGTTGATACCACTCCTTTGAATTTAACTCCTGAAGAAGAAAAATTCTATTTTTCATTAATTGATACTTTGAAAAACCACAGGGGCAATATTTCACTTGAAAAACTTTCTGATGATGAGCAAAGCGGCGATAAAAAAATCATTAAACCTAAAGAAACTCAAAAAAACACTTTAATTCCTTCAAAACCAACAAAAAATGATGATGAAGTATTGGATAGGATTGATGAGATTTCTAAAGCCAAACCCATAGTTGACGAGAAACCTAAATCAATCGAAAAGCAAATTTCAAGTCCAAAAAAAGAAGCTATTAAAAAACCTCAGAATATTGAGGAAAACCCTAACGCTTTTGATGCAAATGAGGAATTCTATGATTTTGAGTCTAAAAAAATTGCTAAAGACACAGAACTTGTCACAATGTTGGTTTTTGATGAAATAGGTCCTATTGTAGGTGTTGATGAAAAAGTATATGGTCCATTCAGACCTCAGGATTTGGTTACCATGCCTTTGATAAATGCAAAAATATTTTTCAAAAACAGAAAAGGTCGCCAAGTTAAAATTTAGGTCAATCGCCATTAACTTTAAATAACTTAATAAATAGATATATTGAATGTATCTATTTGTGATAATAAAAAATTATATTTTATATAATTTGGATTTTTGCTGTCTGTAGACTTGATGCGTTACAATGCAGTTTTAATCTCTAACGTTTTTTAATATAAATTGAGTTTAGATAAATTCACTGATAGATTTATAATGACTTATTAATTACGGTGAAAAAATGAAAATACCAAAAGAAAAAAGAACATACTGTCCTCACTGTAAAAGACACACTGTACATGAAGTACACACTGCTAAAAAAAGAAAAGCTAGTGAATTAACTTGGGGACAAAGACAATTCAGACGTGTAACTGCTGGTTACAGAGGTTATCCAAGGCCTTTACCTGCTGGAAATAAACCTGTTAAAAAATTAGACTTAAGACTTAAATGTAAAGAATGTGGTAAATCTCACATCAAACAATCTTTCAGAACAGGAAAACCTGAATTTGTAGCAAAATAGGTGATTAACATGGTTAGTAAAGGAAGAGGAAACTTTTTAAAAGTTAAATGTTTAGATTGTGACAATGAACAAATAATCTTTGATCGTGCAGCATCTGATGTAAAATGTATTATTTGTGGTAAAACTCTTGTAAAATCTCGTGGTGCTAAAGCTAAAATTACAGCACACATTGAAAAAGTTTTAAACTAGATTTCTAGTTTTCAACTTATTTTTTTACTATTTTTTATAATTTTTATATAATGTTGGTGAGAACATGGTAAGAAAAAGTCAAGAATGGCCTGATGAAGGGGAACTTATTGTCGGTACTGTTTATAAAGTTCTTAATTATGGGGCTTTTGCTAAATTAGAAGAATATCAAGGCAAAGAAGCTTTTATTCATATTTCTGAAGTATCTTCTGGTTGGGTAAAAAATATCAGGGATCACGTAAGAGAAAACCAAAAAATTGTTTGTCGTGTTCTCAGAGTAAATCCTAAAAAGGGGCATGTTGATGCTTCTTTAAAAAGAATCCGTGAAGATCAAAGAACTAAAAAAATCCAACATTGGAAAATTGAACAAAAAGCTGAAAAATTTTTAGAATTATCTGCTAGCTCTTTAGATAAGACTTTGGATGAAGCATATGATGAAGTGGGTTATGAGCTTATGGACATCTTCGGTGATGTTTATGGTGCTTTTGAAGCAGCTTCTGACGAAGGTGCTGAATCACTTACTGAAGAAGGAATTCCTCAAGATTGGGCGGATGCCATTACTGAAGTGGCTAAAAAGAATATTACTCCTCCTGAAGTTCACATCAGCGGTTATGTAGATATTGAAACCTTTGTACCTAACGGTGTGGAAATCATCATTGATGCTCTTAAGGCAGCTGAAGACAATGGTGATGATGAAGAGGAAATCAAAGTCCAATGTGTTGGTGCACCAAGATACAGGATTACTGTAAAATCTACTGATTATATTTTGGCTGAAAAAGCTCTTAAGGCTGCTGCTGAAAGATGTATTGCTGTTGTTGAAGAATCTGAAGGAAATGGTTCTTTCTTAAGAGAGTTAGAAAATTAGATTCTTATGAATATGAAAATGAATAAATGTCCCGAATGTGGAATTTATACTTTAAAGGATGCTTGTCCAAAATGTGGCGGGCAGCTTAAAGTTATTTATCCTCCAAAATTTTCCATTGAGGATAAATACGGAAAATATCGTCGTATATTAAAAAAAGAATCAATGAAGGAGAAATAGGACATGAATGCCGCAGAAATAACTGTTTTAGAAGAAATCGAATTAGACAATCCTATTTTCATAGAAGCATTGCCAGGTCTTGGCCATGTAGGTAAATTGGCTGCTGACCATATGATTGATGAGTTTGGAGCTACCAAATTTGCCGAAATCTATTCACCATCTTTTCCGCCTCAAGTTCTTGTTAAAGATGAGGGCATTATCGGAAATATGCTTAATGAATTATATTATTTAAAGGATGTTGGTGAAGATAACTTGGATTTAATTCTTCTTGTAGGTAATACTCAAGCGTTATCTCCAGAAGCCCAATACCTAGTCTGTAGGGATATTTTGGAATATGTAAAGCAATTCGACATCGATAGAATTTACACATTGGGTGGAATGGCTATTGCCCAACCTACTGAAACTCCAAGAGTTTTCGGAGCAGCTACTCATGAGGAAGATGTGGAAGTACTTAGGGAAGCTGGAATTGAAATAAGATCTAATGATGGGGGCATTGTAGGTGCTTCAGGACTGTTTTTAGGTCTTGCCGTTCGTCAAGGAATTCATGGGTCTTGCCTTATGGGTGAAACCCCAGGTTATTTCATTGATGCTGAATCTGCTGAAGCTATATTGAATAAGTTATCACATTTGCTCAATTTTGAAATTAATGTTGATAAATTAGAGGAAAGGGCTGAAGAAACTAGAGAAATGATTGCTAGAGCTCAACAAATGGAACAAGATTTAATTGACAAGGCTAATGCAGGAAATGCAGACGACTTAAGGTATATTGGATAGATTCAATATATCCTTTTTAACTTTTTTTAATATGAATGTTGTAGTCATACCCGATGCAGCGATGATTGTCATTCCATTAATTGAAAAAAATGGACATACTTATTTATCACCCTCAAATTTTTCCAGATATGACAATATGGATATCTATGATGGCCGATTGTCTTATGAGAATATATTGACACCATATTTGTCAAGTGAAATTCCATCAGGCATTAAGGGAAGGCTTTTTTTATTTGCAAATATTTTAAATAAGGCTGATGCAGCCATTGTTATAGGAAAGCGTCCAAAAAATCATGAAAAGATGTATAATGTATTAAACGATTTGATTTTGTTCGGTGGCAATTCCTGCAACAATGCCCATAGCTTAACTGTTAAGATGGTTCAGGATTTGAATATTCCCACATTGAAGCTTGCCTATCCCACAACTCAAGGTCAAATTATAGATTTGATTGATAAAGCCAACTCATTTTTAAGAAATCTAAAGGATATCTCCGGTATTGTCAATGAAGATAATTTAAGTATAGATTTAAAAAGAAAACATGACAAATATCCGGTTTGTGATGTAGAAAAGATATTAAATAACTTGATATAATATTTTTAAATATGTTAGTAAATGCAGATTTTCATGTTCACAGCTGTTTTTCATCAGCATCATCAAAAGACATGCTTATTGAAAACATGGCTCCCAAATCCAAATTGAAGGGCCTGCAGCTTTTAGGCACCGGTGATGCTTTTCACCCCGGTTGGTTGGATATTATTGAGAGTAGCACCACTTATTCCGGAGACGGCATTTATACAAATGGAGATACAGATTTCGTTTTAACAACTGAGGTTGAAGGAAAAAATAGGATTCATCATTTAATTATAATTCCTAACATTGAAATAGCCCGCGAATTGTCTGAAGGATTAGTGTCTAAAAACAAAAATACTGATGGCAGGCCTAGAACTGCATACACTGGTGCTGAGCTTTTGGATATGGTAAGGGAATATGATTGCTTAATTGGCCCCGCTCATGCATTTACTCCTTGGACAGGCATGTATAAATCGTATGATAGCATTTATGACTGTTACGGTAATAAACCTGATTTTGTTGAGTTAGGATTGTCTGCAGATACTGACATGGCCGATAAAGTAAGTGAACTTAAGGACTTTCCTTTTTTATCAAATTCTGATGCACATTCTCCTTGGCCTCATAGGTTAGGTAGGGAATTTAATGTATTGGAGCTTAAGGATATTTCATTTTCATCAATAAAAAATGCTATTAAACATAGGCAAATTAAAGCAAATTATGGTTTGCTTCCAAACCTTGGAAAGTATCACATGACTGCATGCACTAAATGCTTTAAAATAATTGATCCGGTTATTGCCCGTGAAAATAAAATGAGATGCAGTTGTGGTGGAATTATAAAGAAAGGTGTTGACTTTAGAATTTCAGAAATTTCTGATTATGATGAACCTAAACATCCTGATTTCAGACCGGAATATGTTCATTTAATGCCTCTTGCCGAGTTGATATCCGCTGTTTATGATAAAGGGGTTACAACAAAAACTGTTCAGGGGAAATGGCAGAAATTGATTGATGCTTTTGAAAATGAAATTAATGTTTTGATTAATGTGTCTATAGACAAGATAGGGGATGTTGATTCAGATATTGCTCCAGTTATTGAGGCTTTTAGAAACAAATCCATCAATGTTGTTCCCGGTGGAGGGGGACAATATGGTCATGTTTCTTTTGATGAAAACATTAAAAAAAGAAAAGTAGCTAAAATAACTACTTTGGATAATTTTTGAAAAACGGACTTGGAGGGATTTGAACCCTCGATCTTAAGATTAGGAGTCTTACGCCCTTCCAGACTAGGCTACAAGCCCAAAACTATTAAATAATTTTTTTGAAAATATTTAAAAAAAGCAAATAAAAGAGCGGACCCGCCGGGATTTGAACCCGGGGTCTTCGGATTAGAAGTCCGACGCCCTATCCAGCTAGGCTACGGGCCCTTCTATTATAACAATAATTAATCTATTTTTTTTGTTATATATATTTAACGATTATTAAAATCAAAAAATAAAAAAGGGATTAAAATAATCCTTTTTCCTTCTTCATTCTAATAATATTGTTATCAGCCAGATGGTGAAGATTTAAGGAGCACCACCAGCGCCGCCAGTTGCCCCGGAAGCATCGTCTACTGAAATATAACCTACATTATTTCCGTTAGAATCATAGACTATGAAAACCCAGCATCCGTCAGAAAAACCATTATAACCAAGATGGGTTCCGGATTGTTGATTTGCACCGTTTGCAATACTTTCGGCTTCTGAATAACTTAAATGTGTACTTGAACTTGATCCACCGGATCCACTGGAACTTGAGCCTCCAGAACTATCACCAGTTCCTGAGCTTGATCCACCAGACCCACCAGAGCTTGAGCTTCCTGAACCTGAACCAGAACTGCTGCTTCCGCTGGTGGTTGCAACATTTGTTCCTGTTCCATTATGTGTTGTGGTATTATTTCCTACTCCTGATCCACTATTGTCAGATGACATACTGGATAAACCTGAAAAGATTGGATTGTCAGTATTTGTTAATCCATATGCAGCAACAGCGGCTGCGACACATAATACAATAATTATTGAAATTATAATATTTGCTTTATCCAATATTATCCCTCCATGAGATTTTTTAATTAATTATTATAATAGTATAATTAAGTTCGTTATCTCTTATATATATTTCTATCTAATTTTTTAGTATTACTTTATAAATATAATCAAACATATATACTTAATGTTAGTTTCTAAGTTTTAAAATTGAGGTGACAAATTTGAAAGATAGAGTAGTTATATCCCCTACAACTCGTCAAGAAGGCCATGCCGAATTAGTCATGGAAGTCGACGATGAAGGGATTGTTACAAAAGGGATGTATTTTAGTATAACTCCTGTTAGGGGTTTAGAAAAGATGGTTCTTAACAAAGCTCCTGAAACCGCTCCTGTTTTATGTCAAAGAATCTGTGGAGTATGTCCAATTCCACATACTTTAGCATCTGCAGAAGCTATGGACATGGCATTAGGAATCGAAATTCCTAAAACAGCTAAATTGTTAAGAAAAGCTGTCGCAGCAGCACACGGTATTAACAGTGCAGCAATTCACCACTTCTTAGTTGCACCGGATGTTGTCCCTGAGGACAAATTCGTTGATGCAGTTAACAGCGTAAGTGAAGTAAGAAAAACTGTTCAATATGTTGTAGACATGATTGCTGGTGAAGGTATCCACCCATCTGATATTAGAGTTGGAGGAATGGCAAGAAACATTACACCATTCACCAAAGAAAGATTAATTGAAAGAATGACTGCTTTAAAACCAAAACTTGAAGCACACATTGAATTCATTGCAAACTGTGTTCAGGAAGCTGGTTTACCTAAAGATTTAGGTGTAGTTAACCAACCATTAATGGCAATGGATGCAACTTACGGTACCAACGAATTTGACATGAACAAATTCTCTGAAGTATTACCAGAAGCATGGTATGATGACCCTGAAATTGGTAAAAGAGGTTGTTC
>JAZUAV010000013.1:0-45733 GCA_045638165.1 Methanobrevibacter sp. | reverse complement strand
ACCTTGTCTCAGGTTCCATCTCCGGGCTCTTGCTCTCACAACCCGTACCGATCAACGGCTTGGTAAGCCATTACCTAACCAACTACCTAATCGGCCGCAGACCCATCCTTAGGCGAAAAAACATTTAAACAAAAAACCATTACAGGAAAAATTGCCTATCCAGTATTATCCCCAGTTTCCCAGGGTTATCCCGGTCCTAAGGGTAGGTTATCCACGTGTTACTGAGCCGTACGCCACGAGCCTAAACTCGTTCGACTTGCATGGCTTAATCGAATCCCAATAGCAGTAGCATCTGCCAGGATCAAACAGAATTGAAGACAAACAGTACTATTTTGAAGTACACATAAAAAAATATAGACGAGTAAAATACACAGAATTTGATATAAAAGCTTCTATAATCAAATTTCACCACATCTACAAAACTTACATCATACTCGAAAAACTCAAGTACTCACAAAGCACATTCATAGAATAATTAACAATTTAATTAATACAATAAATATGATAAAATATAGCTATATGCGGAAAAAGCAGTCATCATAGTCATAATTGTGATATACAATAAGACTTAAACCAACGCCATAAAACACATAGCACATCTAATAGACAGAGAGATTTTATTAACAAAATCAATTAAAAACTATTGCAATTATATTCTATTAATCATATTAATTATTTAAAATCATAATTAAATTCAAATAATAATAGATTATTGAATTATTAAGAAAATAAATTATATAAATTGATTAAATTATTTATTTTTTTTAAAATATTAATTAGCAATCATTAAAACAAACCAAGTATTACAAAAAATATTTTTTTTAATACTACTGTTTTTATTATAAGACATACAAGTAGGAAACATAGATTATATTTAAAACTTTCTATCTAATTCAAATAATAATTACTTTATATATTGCTCGACTAAAGATATTATTGGTGATAAAATATGAAGTTCGGTATAGAATTCGTACCAAATCAACCTTTAGATGAAATTGTAAAATTAGTAAAATTAGCAGAAGACGTCGGTTTTGAATACGCTTGGATCACAGACCACTACAACAATAAAAACGTATACGAAACTTTAGCATTACTTGCAGCAAACACTGAAACCATTAAAATGGCTCCTGGTGTAACCAACCCATATGTAAGAAGTCCTGCAATCTCTGCTTCTGCAATCGCAACCATTGACGAAATCTCAAACGGAAGAGCAACTTTCGGTATCGGTCCTGGTGACAAAGCTACCTTTGATGCATTAGGAATCGAATGGACAAAACCTGTATCCACTATCAAAGCTGCTATCGCTGACATTAACACCTTATTAGCTGGTGACAAAACCGAAGGCGGAGCACAATTAGGTGGAGTAAAAGCTGTCCAAGAACACATCCCTATTTACATGGGTGCACAAGGACCTAAAATGTTAGAAACTGCTGGAGAAATCGCAGATGGTGTATTAATTAATGCATCCAACCCTAAAGATTATGACGCAGCTATGCCTATGATCAAAGCAGGTCTCGACAAAGCTGGAGACAAAACATTCGATGTAGGTGCATACACTGCAACTTCCATCGGACCTGACTCTGACGCTGCTAAAAACGCAGCTAAAATTGTAGTTGCATTTATTGCAGCAGGATCCCCACCTCCAGTTATCGAAAGACACGGATTACCTGACGGATTCAACACCCAAATGGGTGACTTCTTAGCTAAAGGTGACTTCGGTGGAGCTATCGGTGCTGTAACTGATGAAGCATTAGACGCATTCTCAGTATGTGGTACTCCTGATGAGTTCATTCCAAAAATCGAAGGCTTAGCTGAAATGGGTGTAACTCAATACGTAGCAGGTTCCCCTGTTGGTAAAAACGTAGAAGAATCCATTAAATTATTAGGAGACGTAATTGCAAGTTTCTAAACTTGATTACTTCTTTTCTTTTTTTATTTTTTTAACCCATTATACACAACTTATTAACCAACTATTTTTCCCAGCACAATTTTTAATTATTAAAAAATCATAAGTATATAATATTACATTTATTATATATGCAGGTATTATGATGGAAATTGAAAAATTAACAAAAGATATTCGAGCAAAAGCTTTTGAGCGAAAAGATCCAAAAACCCCCGAGCAAGTTGGAGCCAGTTGGTATAATGATGACTTAACCTACAGTGGCGTTTCAAAAACATTGTTTATAATATTACCCACCCCCGGCTGTGCATGGGCACTAGGAGACAGCGGGGGATGTACAATGTGCAGTTATGTGTCCGATTGCACTTTAGAACCAATTGACACAGAAACCATTCTCAAAATTTTTGATGAACACCTATCAAGACATCCAATAACTGAAGAGGATAAGATTTCTGTAAAATTATTTGCTTCAGGAAGTTTTCTAAATCCTTATGAACTTCCAAAAGATGCTCGTGACGAAATCCTAAAAACATTAGTTAATATTGGCAATGTCACAGAGATTATTGTCGAATCTAGACCTGAATATGTAAGAGAAGAAATTTTAGATGAAATTTTTGAGATAATTGGAGATACCTTATTTGAAATAAGCATTGGTCTTGAAACTTCAAACGATTATACTCGCCTAAAAAAAATCAACAAAGGATTTACATGTGATGATTTTGAAAATGCCGTTAAATTAATCCAACAATTATCCAAAACAAAAGGATATAATCTTAAGTCAAAAGCATATATTTTTGTTAAACCGATTTTAGTGTCTGAAGCCAATGCAATTGAAGAAGCAATTGAAACTGCAAGATACTGTAATTCAATCGGAGTAGATAGGCTTTCATTCTGTCCTGCAACAATTCATGGAGGAACTGTTATAGAAAGATTCTGGAGAAAAGGAGCATATCAACCACCATGGATATGGTCCTGTATCGAAATTATTAACACTGTTCGCGATGAGTTAGACATACCTGCACTTTTAGATACATCAGGATTTGGATCAAGAAGAGGACCATATAACTGCAAAAAATGTAATAAAGACTTAAAACATATGATAATAGCTAATAATTTAACCCAAAGCAAAATCGAATATGATTGCGAATGTAAAAATGAATGGTTAGCTGAAATAAAAAACAGTGATATGAATAGTTCAACTGTTGAAATCAAACATATTCCATTATATTAATAATAACTAAAAATCTTAATTAATAGTAGGAGGAAAATATGAAATCTAAATTTATTAGTTTATTGGCCATACTTTTAGGATTAATAATTATTATATTTCCGGTAATGGGCGTAATTGGGGTGAGTTCCCTGATAGGGTTATCAGTGCTTCTGGTATCCATTTATTTGCTCGTTGTTGGAGTGTCAATAATCGATTATAATACCAGCGGTGCCATAATCGATTTGATTTTAGGATTAGTGTTATTGCTCTTAAGTATCGGTTTAATATTCAATCCGGCAATGCTCGGATTTTTAACTGAAATATCATTATACTTCGCAGGAATAATGTTAATAATCGTCGGACTAGCTTCACTTATAAACAACCGTACAAGCAGGTATGGATTCTATATTGGAATTGCTGGAATAATACTTGGAGTATTATACATAATTATTGGAACCTATCTTGCAAATCCAATTATTCTTGGTTCATTAATTGGTATATGGTTAGTGATAAGTGGTGTATTAAAATTACTGGATAGATAATCTATCCCTCTTTTTTTTATTTGGTGTTAATATTGATTGGAATTAGTGCAGATTTTGACCCTGTTCATAAAGGTCATGAGAGATTAATAAAAGAAGCTCGTAAAATCGCTGATGAGAAAGATAAAAAAGTAGTTGTTTATTTAAACAAAGGCTACAGTGCAAACCATGCTCCATTTTTCGTTGATTTTGAAGCTAGAAAAGAAATGGCCCTGGCTTTGGGTGTTGATGAAGTTAGGTCTTTTGAAGGGCTTCATCACAGATTAGTACTATCTTACAGTGTTCCAATCAGGCTTAAACAGATGATTGACGATGGAGTGAGCGATTACATCACTTCCGCAAGCATACCTTTAGATGAAATTAAATCGAAAGCCCAAAAATTTATTGACGAAGGCAATTTCGTCGGGATGCCGAAAAGTTATACGAATAGAAATGAAATTCGATGGTATGCTTTAAATGAGTTTCTTGGATCCAAACTAGAATTTCATGTTGTAAAAGAATTAAATAAAGATCAATATTCTGGCAGATTAATCCGACAATCAATTATTGATAATGGCATGACAATACCCTCAAATGTTTACAAACTAATTCCAAAAACAACTGCAGAAATTCTTCAGCGCGAAATTTCATTGGGAAATGTTCCTGGGAAGAGAAATTGGGATGAAATTTATAAAAGAATGAACACATACTC
Organism: Methanobrevibacter sp.; assembly: GCA_045638165.1. Classification (GTDB taxonomy): domain Archaea; phylum Methanobacteriota; class Methanobacteria; order Methanobacteriales; family Methanobacteriaceae; genus Methanocatella. The sequence goes on along the minus strand of JAZUAV010000013.1, from coordinate 41,390 downwards.
AAGAGGAAACCTTGAAAAAATAGCTTACCTCAATGGAAAAACAATCAATGAGATTATAAAAAGAAGAGTTTACAGAGACCCCGAATCAATTTGGGCAGTTTTTAGAAGGTCTGATTATGGGCCTGTGATGACCAGACTTGCAATAAGTGCAATTGAAAAGGAAGTCACTAAAAAAGAAGTGATGGATTTGATGAAAAGCTATGAGGCAGAAGGAGTTATTCCTGAAAATCAGAAGGTTCAAAGAGTCATTGACCGGGCATGGTATGTTGCAAGCATGAGTGAAAAGGGAGTTTCTGCCCGTGAGGCCAATGAGAAATTCAGAAGTGAAAATATAGTTGTAGATAGTCCTCCGCGCATCTTGAAAGCTGGCCTTAATCTGACCAAATTCGAAACTAAAATAACAAAAGAGGGTATCAATACGGATTTATATGTTGATAAAAATGGAAAAATTTCTGTCCAGTTTAAAAGCGAAGGGAAAAAAATCAAAACCAATCTTAGGTTGCCTGCACTTGAGGTTACTTATTTAAGATATATAATGGATTCCCATTTTATTCCCGTGACTGGAACAATAAAAAATGCCAAAAAAGGATTTAAAGTTGAAGTTACAATCGGTTGAATTTCTCCAATGCCGCTTTAACCATTATTAATTCTTCATCATCAAAACCAGAGATGATTTCCTCCAATTCCTCTGATTTTCTTTTTGAATTATTTAAAGTATTGTCTATTCTTGAAAGTGATTTATCTTTAAAATCACTGCCTTCAGTTATAGACATTACATCAAAAAACTCACTTTCCAGATTATGATTCTTTGCTATCTGATAAGATTCTATTAAAAGTGCGCTAAGTGTTTTAGTATAACTGCTCCTAAGCAATTTTAAGACAGCCACATCACCTACATTCCCACTGATTATTTTAACATTTAAAAAATCATCTAGAAATAACAGTTTATCAGCGAATCTGCCTGAAAGAAACATTGTTGGATTGTCTGAATCAATCTTGCCGATTATTGCGCCATCAACAAAATTATTGGCATGATTATTAATTTCCAAGGTAGTTTCACGAGATATGTTGTTTAAATCCAAATATATTCCCTTTGTATGTTTACCATATCGTTTTGCCATATCCAATGCAATTTTAGGAGAATTTGCTGAGATTAGAATATCTGATAAGTTAGCCACTTCTTCAAATGTGGGCAAAACATCAATATCCAAACCATCAATAGCATCTACTGTGGATTTTGATCTATTTTCTTTAGAAGTGATGAATCTTATATCATCTGATTTAATTAATTTTACAAGATTTTGAGAAACTTTTCCAAAGCCTATAAAACCCATAATCATAAAATCACTTTATTTTTTGAAAAGAAGCATATCCTTTAAATCAACACCAATATCTCGAGCAATAGTATTGCATTTTGCACATAATAAAAAATAAACATCTTTATCTGTCAAATCAATTTCAGTCAATCCTTCATAATTTCCCATACCCTTTGAAATTATAAATTCGTGAGCATCAAATATTTCTCGAAACTCATCTGAAATTTCACTGTCAACATAACCAACAGTTCCGGCACCGATTTCCACAATTTCTCCAAGCTCGTCAAGACCGGCTTCAAGAGCTTCTCCCATGCAGGCATCATTCAATATTGGCTCTGACTTAACAGCAATAGTAATATCTAATCCGTATTCCTTAATTTTAGCCATCAGCAATTTATCAAAAACAATTTCACCGGTATTGTCAACTAAATACAATACTTTATTATGTTTTTCAAGTGAATCTTCAAATTCTTCAATGTCTTTAACAGCCAACTCATTGCTTAAAGAATCTTTAATTATTGCATCAATGTCATCATCTAGCGTGAATGCTCCAAAGTCCAAAATATTTCCGATGATGGCTATTTTTACATAATTTTCCAAGCTGTCATTTTCTTCAAGAATATTTTTTACATCAGGCAAATATTTTAAGGCGATTTCATTACCTTCTATTTTCTCTTTAAAATAGGGATCGTCACAACCTGTTTTACTTTTAATAATGTTATGCATTATTGAACCGGTTTTATTGGAATTAGTATCTTTTGAGAAATTTTCTGATAAAAAATTAAAAATATCATTTATGATTTCTAATTTAAGCATTTCATCATCACATGCCAAATCCAATGCTTCGCGGGCTTGTCTTAAAAAACATGGCCCGCATTCATAACTAATTTTCAAATTTAACCACCATAGATAATTTGAACTAATTGAATTTCATCACCGTCATTAATTATGCTGTCTTCAATTACCAATTCACCATTTTGCTTAGACACCATAGTTTGTGCAGATAATTCCAATTCATCCAGTAAGTCTTTAATAGTATAATTCTCTTTAGGTATTTCTCTATTTTCGTTTAAATCTTTATATTTTAATTTAAATGACATTCAATCACATCCCAATTCCTGTAAAAATGAACATGCTTTACACAATCTATTTGCAGAAGGCTCGCCACATCGCTCACACCTTCCATGAGAATAATCCTTTTTAAGTTCCTCTTTTAAAATTCCTTTAATTTTATCATAACCCCTCAAGGTTGAATACTTGATTGTGGGATGTTTATCTGCAAGTTGATTTATAACTTCAGAAACTTCCCCTCTAAATGATTGCATTGCATAAGGACAGCTATCAAAGTGAACTTCAAGCTCCTTTGCTACAACATATATTCCAATTTCACGTTCCGGAATTTCACGAAGAGGCTTGATTTTAACAGTGAATTCTTCTGCTTTAGATTCTGTTTTAGCTCCTAATTTAGTTAAATTATCAGTATTTCCTTCCAGGTAATTCATCATAATGGCCTGCACCTCATCATCCAAATTATGGCCTGTGGCTATTTTAGTAGCTCCCATATCACGAGCCGCTTTGTTAATGATGGTTCTTCTAAATACTCCGCAGTATGTACAAGACCCCTTATGATTTTCTTTTTGCATAATCTCATCAAGAGTGATGCCATATTCTTCTTTTAAGCTAACTACCTTATGTTCTATCCCCAATCTTTGAGCATGCCTTCTAGCAATATCAACACCCTCCTGGCGATAGTTGGCTATCCCTTCATCAACAGTAACAGCACATAAGTCAATGACATTCATTTCGCGAAAGCTATTTAAAATTTCTAATGCGGTTACACTATCTTTTCCACCTGAAAGAGCCACTAAAACCTTATCTCCTTTATCCAATAATTTCTCTTTCCTAACTGTTTTAATAGCTTTTTTTTCAATTGATTCAATAAAGCAATCCTTGCATAACAACTGGCCGGACTGTTCTCTTTTGATAATGACCTTCGGATTGCCACATTTACTACATTTCATATTTATTACCTACATCTGCTCTACAAAATGAGCTAATTGGTTTAGGGTGTTTACTTCAAATACCTGTGCTCCAACATCCTGATATAATGAAACACAACTGTCCACCACATCCCATTTATTCCTATCTTCGGGATTCAGAATTATGACTTTTTTAGAATCCCTCACTATTTCTTCAAGTACTTCTACACTTGCAGGAATCTTATTAACTTTAGGACCTGCCCAATCTCTACAATCAGATAAAATAATTACATAAGACTTATTGCTAATCTTAGCCATGTCCTGGAACTTAGTAAATGCGGAATACATATCTGAAGTTCCATGAACCATCATATTTTTAATTCTTAAATCTTTGACTTTGACAAATGAATCTATTAGATATTCTTCTTTTAAAGCATGAGTTGTTTCAATGACCTTATTATCAAATTCGAAAGTTCTTGACTTCTTAAATGCTGTTTGTGCTGAAAACATTAACATGAAAAACCAGCTACTAATCCATTCGCAAGATCCGCTTATGTCATTTAAAAACAAATGTTCGTTTTTATGAGGTCTGGGTTTTGCTTTAACCAAATCCAATGGGACACCACCATATTTTAGATTAGCCCTTATTGTTCTCCTCATATCAATCTTATTAGAATGAGTTTTTATTTTTCTTCTTGAACGTTTATTTGCAATTCTTTTACCTAATCTCTGACAGATTTCAAGCATTCTTGGATCAAATTTATTCAATTTTGTCAGGTCCTTGTTCATCAGCTCCCCATCTCTTTCAAGCTGCTTAACTTCATCCAGAAGAGGTTGTCCTGACAACATCTTCAATTTTTCATTGTTGATTTTTTCCTTATTAATCTTTCCAAAAGTATTATTCTGCTTTTTAATTATGTATTTATTGGATTTTGGCCCTTTACCTCTATATGCGGTTCCACGTTGATTCTGATTTGAAACTTCATTTTCCAGTTTCTTTTTGAAAATTTCCTCAAAAATCTTATTGAACTTAGGAATGTCATATTTATCCTTAACATAAACTGCCATTAAAGCTGTTTTTAAAAGCTGCCTATCCTCTTCACCAAATTCCATATGAATGCGGACCGCTGATTGTGTACTCCTAACACTTACAGGCATTCCACTTTCTCTGAGTTTGGCAGATAAAGTTGCAATCTTACTAATCATTTTATCTTTTATCTAAAATGTCTTTAATGACTCTTTTTTTGTCACTTTCGTTTTTAATAGCTACACCAATACTATCCTTTAAAGATTTGTCAATGTCTTTAGTTCCCAGATTCGAAACCGATTTGACCCAATCCACAGTCCCTCTTACAGATGGCTTTTTCATCAGATTAAGATTACGGATATTATGAACTAGCTTTACAATAGTTGATACAACTTCATCATCGGCTTCGGGTATTTTTGATTTGACAATTTCTATTTCTCTTTCAACAGTAGGATAAGGAATATATAAGAACAGACATCTATCCTTAGTTTCATCAAGCAGTGACCTTTGAGAATTTGATGTTAAAATAACAATTAAATCGTTTTGCAGCTGAAATGTTCCCAAATCATTGATTGTAATTTCCTGCTCGCCTAATGCCTGAAGCAAGAAACTTTCCACTTCCTCATCAGCTTTATCGATTTCATCAATCAACAATACTGAATCGCTTTCATTTAAAAATGCATTGAGTAACGGCCTTCTAATAAAGAATTCCTCATCGAATATTTTTTCTTCACTTAATGAATCATTTTTGGCCGCTTCCAAATGTAACAATTGTTTTTGATAGTTCCATTCACCAACAATTTGTTCAAAGGTGATTCCTTCATAGCATTGAATCCTAAAAAAATCTCTTTCAAATGATTTTGCTATGACTTTCGCAAGTTCAGTCTTACCAACACCCGGAGGCCCTTCAATTAGCATTGGTTTTCCAAGTAATAATGCCAAATATAGTGTTGTTGAAATTTCATTGTTAGACACATATTCAGCAGATAAAAGACTTTCATCTATATCCTTAATAGTAATAATATTTTCAACCTTCACTGTGAAACCTTCGTATTAATTTTATTATATTAAGTTTAATTGTAAATTCATATAAACTTTATGTAACTACTTTATAAAATAAGAAGTCCATATTATAATATAAGTTTAACTTTGGAGGTAAACTATGAAAAATGAAGATGTCATGATTGTTTCATTGGCCATAATTGTTTTGATTGTTGGGACTATTGCAATGCTTGTCACAGGCATGGGAATAAACCTTAATGAAGAGGCTCCTGTAATGACTTCAAGCCCTATACTAAACAACACTACAAATATGACTAGTAATACCACAACTGATTCTTCGACTCATGACACTGGAATAAGTGCATCAGAAGTATCCGGACAAAGTAGTGCAACATCAGATAGTTCCACTAGATCACATTATTCTGACAATAGTTACAGTAGCAGTAGCAGTTCCAGTATTTCTACTAATGATGCTGCACCAAGCAGCAGCTCCGAAAGTAGTGAGTCTAGTAGCAGTGATTCTTCAAGTGAAAGTTCTGAATCTGGACAAAATTCACGCGATTCAGGTGTAACTAGCTTAGATTAAAAAATTAATTTTTGAATTCGTCAGGATTTTTGAACAAATCAAAATCCTGAACATAATCTTTTCCTGTAAGCATTGCAATTTCTGCTTTTTGAAGTTCAGAACCCAAATATGCAGCATGCTCCATTCTAGTAACAAGGCCTTTTGTAATTATTTCCTCATATACCTCTTTTGCAGTACCGCCTACAATTACCAAATCAGCCTTATTCTTCTTAAAATGAGTTGCAACAATTCGGCTTTCTTTAACAGTTGTTCCATAATCAACACTAATTTTAAAACTTCCTGCCCTATCCCTAATGAATTTTAACGGTTTGGACAATCTTGTTTGCGGAACCCCATCCAATTCATTCACAATAATATCATTTCTCTTATGCTTATCTTTAAATACTACCATATTAATTCCCAAATCCTTAGGAATGGATTTTCTATGTTTTGCAAGAAACATCATTTTAGAAGCGGTAGCCAATTCATAAACACTGCCTCTTGTTTTTCCACTTTCTTCTGGAGTAAATAAAATACTTACGCCCAATTCCATACCGATTCCAGCAAGAAGCACATTAACACCACCAGAATCAGCATCCATAAGTTCTGTCACATTACCAACTCCAAAAAACATTGGCGCCTTATTTGTTTTATGGAATTCATGGCATGCAATAATTGATTCGACAATGCTTGAACTGTTAATAGGGTCCAATATTAAATCTGCAACATATCTCAGTCCTTCAGTGTCTTTTATTAATTGATGCATGGATTCTACTCTTTCAAGAGGAGTTTTCGGCGATACGCCCTGGGAAAAATTAGTTGGCAGCAATACTGCAGGAATATCTTTTTCCTTTAGGATTTCTTGAACTTCACCATTATTTCCCAAATCAAGACTTAAAACAAAATCGATTCCGTTTTCAGCGGCAACCCTAATTTCATCAGGGTTTAATGTATCTATACTCAATGGCCTATCTCCGACAATTGGTCTTAAGGTTTCTATTAATTCGGGAATCTTATCTGAAAAGTCTTCACCTGCAGCCATACCAATATCTATCATATCCGCACCGGAATCAACAAAGTACTGGCACTTATTAATCAGTGCTTCCTTAGATAAAAAAGGAGCATTAGCTATTTCAGACAATACCCTCATTGGAAAATCTTCACCTACCGGAAGGTTTCTGATTAAAATATTGTTAGGTTTTTCTAGAAGTTTTTCAATATTCTCGCGGTCATTTTCAAATTCTTCAATGAATTTGAATGCCTCTTGCCTTTTTTCTTCTTCAATCAGTTTATCTGCAGGCTTGTCTTCAGATAAAGTAATCTTTTCCAAGAGATTCAGGACCATTGCAAGGTCGGCACCGTCAGTGGATCCTTTAAATGTTGGAATCCCCAATTCTTTAGTGATTTCTTTTGTTCCCTTTTTGATTAAACCAGGAACCAAAATCATGTCAATTTCATCCAACTGATTGGAAAAATTAGTTTTTACTTCTTTTATAATTTGTCTTGGAGTTAAAAATGCTGCAACTTGAGTATTATCTGCAATATGGACAATAATATCCTCTTTAGACTTAGAAACTACCTCTTTAATTAAGGGATATGCTAATTCACCAGTGATTATTAAAACTTTCATATTAACTCCTCAACAATTCTAATTATATATTTATTATATATTATTATATTAACTCTTTTAAAAATTGATTATTTAATAATAATAAAATTTGTTAAATAAATTATAGAAAATATTCAAAAAACTAATAAAGGAATTATAAGAGTAATTGAAATAATAAACAAAAAAGTAATAATCCATTTAAATTAATCTTATCAAACTTGTAAAAAAATTAAAAGTATTACATAAAATTTATATATTTTGGAATTTATAATGATTATACATGATAAATATATGGAGGAAAAATTAATGATTGAAATTCGTTTTCATGGAAGAGGCGGACAAGGTGCTGTAACTGCTGCTGAAATTTTAGCAAAAGCAGCATTTAAAGACGGAAAATACTCCCAAGCATTTCCATTCTTTGGAGTTGAACGTAGAGGCGCTCCCGTAATGGCTTTCACAAGAATTGATGACAAACCAATCGATTTAAGATATCAAGTATATAATCCAGACTACGTATTAGTTTTAGATGACGGATTATTAAATGTAGTAGATGTATTTTCAGGAATTAAAGACAATACTGAAGTAACAATTAACACTGAAAGTTTTGAAGGCAGTGGAGAACATGAAGTGTACAGTATTGATGCAACTGGAATTGCATTAGACATGTTAGGCCGCAACATTGTAAATACTATTATTTTAGGGTATTTTGCTAAGAAAACTCAAGCAGTGAGTATTGAATCACTTTTAGAAGTAATTAAAGAAACTTTCCCTGGAAAAGTTGGAGAGCTAAATGTTGAAGCTACTAAAAAAGCTTATGATATGGGATAAAGGGTGATTATAATGGTAAGTATAGGATGTGTAATTAAAAACCCTGGTAATACTAGAAATAATAAAACTGGAAGTTGGAGAACTTTCAAACCTATTTTAGATAAAGAAACCTGTATTGATTGTGATAATTGTATTCTATTTTGTCCGGATTCTAGTATAAACAAACAACATGATATAGATTACGATTACTGTAAAGGATGTGGAATTTGTGCAAACGAATGTCCTTCCGATTCAATCGAAATGGTAAAAGAATAAAGAGAGTGATAAAATGGTAAAAGAAGTAATGACCTCAAATAAAGCAGTTGCAGAAGCTGTAAGGTTAGCCAAACCAAAAGTTATTCCTGTTTATCCAATTACTCCACAAACTACAATTTCAGAATATTTAGCACAATATGTTGCTGATGAAAAAATTGATGCTAAATATGTTAAAGTAGAATCTGAACATAGTGCAATAAGTGCTGCTGTCGGAGCCAGTGGTGCTGGAGTAAGAGTATTTACAGCAACATCTTCACAAGGATTAATGTTAATGCACGAAATTTTATATGCTGCAGCAGGTATGAGAGTACCTATCGTATTAGCAGATGCAAACAGAGCAATTTCCGCACCATTAAATATTTGGAACGACCAACAAGATTCCATTGCACAAAGGGATGCCGGATGGTTACAAATATATGTTGAAAATGCTCAGGAAGCATTAGATACTACATTAATGGCTTTTAAAGTTTCTGAAGACCCTAATGTTTTACTTCCATCAATGGTATGTTTAGATGGATTTATTTTAACTCACACAGTTGAACCTGTAGAAATTCCAGATCAAGAAAGTGTAGATAAGTTCTTACCTCCATATGTTCCTGAACATGCCTTCCTTGATCCAAAACAACCAATGTCAATTGGTAACTTTGCTGACCCCCAATATTACACTGAAGCAAGACATGATATGGAAGTTGCAATGAATAACTCATTGGAAGTAATCCAAAAAACCTGTGATGAATTTGCAGAAATATTTGGAAGAAAATATGGTCTTGTTGACGCATATAAAACCGAAGATGCTGAAATTATATTTGTTGCAATGGGTTCATTATGCAGTACAATCAGAGTAATTGTAGACCAACTTAGAGAAAAAGGCGAAAAAGTAGGTTTACTTAAAATTAGAGCTTACAGACCATTCCCAGTCGAAGCAATAAATGAAGCTATTAAAAATTGTGAAAAAATAGCCGTTATTGATAAAAACTTCTCATTTGGAATTGGTGGAGCACTTTATGCTGATTTGAAAGTGAAAACCGATAAAGAAATTTACGGATTTATTGCGGGTCTAGGTGGAAGAGACATTACCCCTGACTCAATTATGGAAGCATACGAAAAAACAAAAGTGCCAGAAAAAGATGTCACATGGATAGGCCTTAAGGAGGAATAGATATGGTAGATATACCTGATAAAGATTTATTAGCACCAGGACACAGAGGTTGTGCCGGATGTGGAGCATCCATTGCTGTAAAGTTAGCTCTTAATGCTTTAGGCGAAAACACTGTAGCTATTTCTGCTACCGGTTGTCTAGAAGTTATGACTACCCCATACCCGGAAAGTGCATGGGAAGTCCCATTCATACACGTTGCTTTTGAAAACTCCGGAGCTGTAGCATCTGGTGTAGAAAGTGCATTAAGAATTCAAGGAAAAGATGATGTTAATGTAGTTGCTTTCGGTGGTGACGGTGGAACTGTAGATATCGGTTTGCAATCATTATCCGGAGCTATGGAAAGAGGACACAACATGCTTTATATCTGTTACGATAACGAAGCATACATGAACACAGGTATCCAAAGAAGTGGAGCAACACCATATGGTGCAAGTACCACAACTTCTCCAAAAGGAACTGCAAGTTTCGGAGAAGACAAACCTAAGAAAAACATGCCAATGATTATGGCCGCTCATGGAATTCCTTATGTGGCTACAGCATCAATCGCATATCCAGAAGATTATGTTAAAAAAGTGAAAAAAGCTGCAGAAACTAAAGGTCCTGCATATATCCATTTACAACAACCATGTACAACAGGTTGGGGATACCCATCAGAAAAAACTATTGAAATGGGTAGATTAGCTGTTGAAACTGGATCTTGGATTTTATATGAAATCGTTGATGGAAAATTTGAGATTACTTACAGGCCAGAAGAAAGAAAACCTGTAAAAGAATACTTAGCACCTCAAAAAAGATTCAAACACTTAGATGAAGAACACATTGAAAAAATCCAAAAATATGTCGATGCAGAGTGTAAGGAATTAGGCTTATAGGAGGAAGACAATGGAAAGTATTGTTGTAAACAACAATTTATGTGACGGATGCCTTAACTGTGAAAACATGTGTGCATCAGTCCATAAGACCAATAGAATAAAAATTATAGAGCATGAGTCTTCCTTTTATGCTATCGTATGTCAGCACTGTGAAAGTGCACCATGTCTTAAAATCTGCCCAACAGATGCAATAACTGACGAAGGAGTGGATGCCGAAAAATGTATCGGCTGCGGACTATGCGTAATGGTCTGTCCATTCGGTGCAATGACCTTCAAAGCGAAAGTTGCTGAAAAATGTGACCTCTGTGCTGACAGAGAAGAAGGACCTGCATGTATAAAAGCATGTACCAAAAGAGCTATCAGTGTCGCTGATCCTGAAAAAATCAGGGCTAAAAATCAGGAAAAATATCTTGCCAAAATGGCAGGATTATACGAACCGGATAGCCAAAAAGGTGGTTTTGTCCACGTAATTACAAGTCAAGCCAGAGCAAGACTTGTGCTAGATGATTAAAATTATGTATAAATCAGGAAATTGTACAGAATGTACAACCTGTGGAAGCTGTCAACAGATACCAAATGTTGACACGCCTATTTTATTTTGTATGAATTGCCAACCATCAGACGCCCCATGTTTAAAAGCTTGTAAAGAAGATGCAATCGAAGTATTGGGCGGAGCCATAACAATCAATGGAAAAAAATGCAGAAAATGCGGAGATTGTGTTATAGTTTGTCCAAATGAAATAATCCAAATTTAAATATAAATAGCAATATAAATTAATATAGTGAATTTTTTTTAACTTGAACTAATAATGGAATGGGATGATTAGGATGAGGATTGAACGAGAATATAGGCGTTTCGAAGATATTGATGAAATTCGAATTTATGATTGTAAGGAGTATTATAGGCATGCCCCTAAAAAATTTGATGTTGAAGAACTTCCCATCCAAGAACTTATAAAAAATGTCCCTATAGATATCCATATTCTTATCCCCTATGAAGATGGAAAAGATTTTATCATTGAAGACTTGGGCAGCTTTACTCTTGATACATTCAACTTCACTCACGAAGATGTGAAGGGCAGATTACTAAGTGAAGTTTCCCCATTATACTTTAATACGTTGTATGAGGATTTCATTGACGTTTATACAAACCGAAACACTAAAAAGATACGATTCATCTATTATAAAGAAAATAAAATAAGCATAATAAGCAACACCAGCATATTTTTTGACATGGAAAGAATATTCATAACCAATGACAATATTGACACTAACATGAGCAAACGTGTTGATGCAGAAGATAAAAGATTTGATGAAGACAAAAGCAGCCTACTGGAAAATTTTTCTCAAACCGGCAGTTATCATAAGGTGAATGGAAAATATACCTGGTCACAAGGGATATACAATATCATAAACCGCGGAAAAGAGGAAGCTGATGATCACTACAATATTGTCTTTGATTTGGTGATACCTGAAGACCAACATATTGTCGATGAAATCTTCGACATCACAAACAAAGAAACTTCACAATTCGAAGAAATTATTCGAATTAGAACTGATGATGGCATTTTAAAATTTATTGAAGTCAATATTTATTCTTATTTTGATGAAAGCGGAATCATCATTCGCCAAGGATTGATGAACGACATTACACCCATTCATCAGAAAGAAATTGTTAAGCCTGTTGATTTCTTATTGGATGGGTTTAAAAATAGTAAGAAGCTAGCTTTGTTGATTGAACCTTTAAGTGAAAAACAATATGAATTTTCTAAAGGTTTTTATCATCTAATCGAAAAGGATTATGAAGAATATGAACATTCTCGGGATATTTTAAATAATATTGTCGAGAAAGACGTCGTTGAACGACTCTATAAACTGCTTGATGGTGAATTGAATAAAATTTATGAAACATTTACATATAAAGTTGATGGAAATCCCAATAATAAAAAGATTGTTGACTTATATGTTGAAAGATTTAACTACAATCATGGCGCACATAGTCTTGGTTTTCTAACAGACATCACCGAAGAGATGGAAAAACAGAATCAATTGGTTGAGTCCAATGAGATACAATTGATTCTGATTAAAGAAATTCACCATAGGGTAAAGAATAATCTGCAAGTTCTCAACAGTTTTTTAAATCTTGAAAAAAGAGCTTATAAAAATGATCCAAACCTAGTTATTGAACATATGCAAAGACGTTTGACTTCACTTGCATTACTTCATGAAAAGACATACCACTCCAAAGATTTTAAAAATATCAACTTAAAAGAATATATGGTCGACCATGACATGAAAACAAAAGATTTGGTTGACTTGCCTTCAGGGATTGAATTTGAAACCTACGTGGATGAAGATTTGAACTTATCAATAGATGTTATAACCCCCTTACTTTTAATCATTGACGAATTAACAATGAATGCCATCAAACATGCATTTCCGGATAAAACCATGCCTAATAAAAAGATAACTAAAGAAATGAGAAAACTGGATAATAATACGGCAAGAGTAATAGTTAAAGACAATGGCGTTGGGATTGAAGATCCGAAAAATATTAGTAAAAATCTCGGCTGCGAAATAATTAAAAGCCTAACCAAGCAGTTAGGAGGGCATATTAGTCTAATTGAACATAAAAACGGAACTTCCTATGAATTAATTTTCCCGATTGAAATGAAACATACAATGGAATGAACATTTCATCTAATCAAAATTTAAATATTTCAAAAACTAAAAATAAGATTAATTAATTTTACAGGGTTTTTATTTTGATTACTAAAGATATTATTAGAGATGCTGTTTATGAACTATACAAAAAAGCAGTTATCGTTCTAGGAGAAGATGTTAAAAAATCACTTGAAGATGCTCTTAAAATTGAAGAACATGATCTTGCAAGGCTAAATATTGAAGCTATCTTAAAAAATATTGAACTTGCAGAAAAGAAAGGCATTCCAATGTGCCAAGATACAGGTCTTCCCGTGGTTTTTGTTAAATTAGGTAATGTTGAAGTTGAAAATTTACGTGAAGGTATTGAAGAAGGAATAAAAAAAGCTACAAAAGAGGTTCCCATTAGACCAAACATTGTAGATCCAATTACACGTGAAAATACAAACATCAATGTTGGAGAATACATTCCTCCAATCGATATTGAACTAATAGATGAGGATTACTTAGAAATAACCATCTTGCCAAAAGGATTCGGTTCAGAAAACAACAATGCTTTAAAAATGGCGCTTCCTGCCGAGGGGATTGAAGGCATAAAGGAATTTGTTATTGAATCCGTTCTAAAAGCAAAAGGAAAACCATGCCCCCCAACAGTGATTGGTGTTGGAATTGGAGGAACATCAGATTTATGCTTAAAACTCGGTAAAAAAGCCTTACTCGGCAAAATTGGTCAAAAAAATCCCGATCCAGTACTGGCAAAATTAGAAACAGAAATATTAGAAGAGATTAATAACTCTGGAATTGGGCCAATGGGATTAGGTGGGAAAACAACTGCATTAGATGTCAAAATATTAAAAGCACATACTCATACTGCGGGCCTCCCAATCGGCGTTTGCATACAATGTTGGGCAGACAGACACGCCACAACAAAAATATATGATGAGTAGATTGGCAATACCAATCTCTTTTTTCATCATCCAAATCTTCCCAAAATATAATCCTGCGTTTTTTCCATTTTAGGACTGGAGAATATCTTATTAGTCAACCCGCTTTCAATAACCTCACCGTCCAAGAAAAATGAAGTGTAATCAGAAGCCCTTTTAGCCTGTTGCATATTATGAGTTACCAAAACAATGGTATAGTCTTTTTTAAGCTCATGAATTAATTCTTCAATTTTCAATGTGGATATCGGGTCAAGTGCAGAACATGGCTCATCCATCAGAATAACCTCCGGATTAACTGCAATGGTTCTTGCTATGCATAACCTTTGTTGCTGACCACCGGACAAACTTAAAGCACTTGAATTTAACTTATCTTTTACTTCATCCCATAAAGCGGCCTGCCTTAAACATTTCTTGACAATACTTAAAATTTTACATTTATCCTTCATTCCATGAATTTTGAGTCCATAAGCAACATTTTCGTAGATTGACATTGGAAAAGGATTTGCTTTTTGAAATACCATTCCTACCTTTTTTCTTAAATCAACAACATCCATATTTTCATCATAAATATCCATATCATCCACATAAATCTTACCGCAATGATTAAAATTATTTACTAGATCATTCATTCTATTTATTGATCTTAAGAAAGTGGATTTACCGCAACCTGACGGACCAATCAATGATGTAACAGTATTTTTTGGAATTTTTAAATTAATATTTTTTAGTATATGATTATTAGAAAAGCTTACATTAAAATTTTCAACATGAATCTTCATTGTTAACACCCCATTAACTTTTTCTGATAACGATTAACAATACTGTTCGAAACCAATGTGATTAAAAGCACGATAATCACCAGAACTGCTGCAGTCCCATAAGCATTATCCATTGATATAGATTCACTAGCTAAAACATACAAATGCAAAGGTAAAGGTCTGCCAGTGTCCAAAATTGATACTGGAACATCTAAAGATGAACCAACAACATACATTACAGCTGCGGCTTCTGAAATTGCTCTTGTAATTGCCAATATTATTCCAGTGAATATTCCTGGTATTGCAATAGGCATTAAAACTGACACGATACATTGCCATTTACTTGCACCCATAGCATAGCATCCTTCCCTATAACCATCAGGAATAGCTTGAAGAGTTACTTCTGAGACTTGGAATATTGTTGGAATAGCCATTAATGCCAATACAATTCCTCCGGATAAAATTGACCAACCCATTTTAAGGAAAAATACCAAAAAAGCAAGTCCAAATAAACCATATACAATAGAAGGAATGGCCGATAAAACTTGAGAGATAAATCTGATTGTCCTGATTAAGTTTTCATTTAAGGCATACTCGGAAATATAAATGGAACTGCCAACGCCAATTGGAATAGCTATTAGTGCAGTAATAGATATTAAATAAAACGTTGATAAAATCATCGGAAATATTCCCCCATATCTTCCGGAATCTATTGGTTTTGTGAATAAAAACTCGAAATTTATTACGGGAGCCCCATTAACCAAAATAAATCCCACAACCACAATTAAAATTGTTAAAGTGAAAATTCCTGAAATATGAAAAATTGAATTTACAATTTTATTAATCCGTTTTGAATTCAATTAAATCACCCCATCAATGCATATTTATCCTGAATATAAATTGAAACTACCATTAAAATCAAAATTAGAATAAACAATATTACTGCAGTTGCAAACAATGAATTATAATGAATTCCCGTTGCATAACCCATTTCTAAAGCTATATTCGAAGTTAATGTCCTAACCGGACTAACAATAGAACTTGGGAGTATTGAAACGTTTCCGGCTAACATTAAAATAGCCAATGTTTCTCCAATTGCCCTTCCAAGCCCTAAAATGATTGCAGTGATAATGCCCGGCAAGGCTACTGGCAAAATTACGTTTTTAATGCCTTGCCACTGTGTTGAACCCAGACCTAAAGATGCTTGCATATAATGATTCGGAACTGATTTTATTGCATCCTGAGTAAGTGAAATTATTGTAGGCAAAATCATTAAAGCTAAAACAATAGCTGCAGCCAATATTGAAAAACCGGTTCCTCCGAAAATATTTCTAATTAGTGGAACAACCAACGTTAACCCAAAAAATCCATAAATGACAGATGGAATTCCAGCCAATGTCTGAACAATAGGTTTAAATAAATTTTTTAATTTAAGAGGTGCAATTTCTTCAAGAAATATTGCGCATGATACAGATATGGGAATCGCCAGTATCAATGCAATTAGGGTTATATAAACCGACCCGGCAATCATTGGAAATATCCCAAATTGATTATTATCAGGAGACCAGTTTAATCCGAAAATGAAATTAAAAACGCCATTTTCATAAAATGCAGGGATCGCTTCGACTAATATGAATATCAGCAATAACGAAATCAATATTACTGAAAAGGAAGTGATAGCTAATAACCCCTTCTCAATCAGGTAATCTGTAATATATCTTTTAGACATTTTCATCAATTTTAATAATTTTTTCTTTTTGGAAAATTTCACTAGATTCATTGCTTAAAGTCCAATTAATAAATTCTAATGTAGAATTATCCGGTGTTTTGTTGGTTAATAATAAAAAAGGCCTTTGAAGTTTATAAGAACCATCCAAAATAGATTTAGAGGATATCTTAACATTGTCAATACCTATATCTTTTAGATTATCATCCAAATGTGTTAAAGATACAAAACCAATGGCATTTTTATCTTGAACAATACTTTGTTTAACCGCACCTGCAGAGTTTTGTACTATCGCATCATCTTTAATTTCAGACCCGTTCATGATTGAATCTTTAAATGCATCTAATGTTCCGGATCCTTCTTCTCTTACAATTACATTTATTTTTCCGGAATAATCCGAGATTTCACTCCAATCAGATATATTTCCAGAAAAAATATTTTTTATTTGGTCAGTTGACAAATCATTTATTGAATTATCAGGATTAACTACAATAGCAATCCCTTCAACTCCAATTTGATATTCATTTAAATTATCTTCAGCAGTCACTTTAGAAGACATTCCAATATCTGCAATGGAACTGTTTGTGCATTTAATTCCCAAACCAGTTCCTCCCCCTTGGACATTTATATCAATATCTTTATGGGTTTTTTTGTATTCCTTGGATAATTCCTCACAAATTGGTTGTACTGAAGTAGAACCAACTATATCTATACAATTACCACTTTCTAAAGGATTTACTAGAAATAATACTAATATCACAAGAGATATAAAAATTTTATAATTGATTCTCATAAAATCACCTTGACAATCAATTATTAGAAGTAGTATATAAAGTTTGCTTTTTAGGAAATATTGTTCATAATTAGTGAACTAATTAATTTAAAAAAAATATTGCAAAAAGAATCATCTGAAAGTACGTGGAGTGGTGGACCTTGGAATATTTTCATGAAACTCAACAGAAACATCCATAATTTCTACAGAAATATCACCAATTCTTTCAAACGCTTTGATAACCCTAAACAAGTAAATAAAATAATTGGACCTCTCTTTTTCATCAAATGAATTTTCGGCCATTTGAGTTGCAATAATATTGATTGCTTTTGCTTGAAGGATATGGATTGAATCTTCCAATTCCATTAAATCATATTTTAATTCAGTACTTCCTTCAATAAATGCCTTCATTGATAGATTAATCATTTTATGAGCAGTTTTATGCATCTTATTTAATTTTTTAAGGATTTTATCATCGATTTCATAAATATCATTTATTACAAATTTTGCAATATGGCCGCAGTAATCTCCAATTCTTTCCAAATCATAAGCAACTTCATTATAAAGCATTGACTTTGAAAATTCAGAATGCTTATTTAAACTGACGATAGTCTCAACAGATGTCCTGATTTTTTCAACCATATTGTTAGTGGCATAGTCCATTTCCAAAGCACGTTTTGCCTTATCTTCATCGTAGTCCAAAATTGCATTAAAAGACTCTTCAAGTTGAGAGTGAACATGCCCTGCCATATTAATCAACATATCATTTACTAAAACATTACCAGGAGTTTCTTTAGGACTTACATAATCATTTAAAGATTCTGCAAGTTTTTCATAACCTTTCAAATCAATCATGTAAGCTCTTTTAACAGTCCCATCTTTAACTAGCGGCTGTAACAACTGAGTAACATATCTATGAGTAATGCCGAACTTTTCGGCAATTTCATCCTGAGTGGATGGATTTTCATTATAAAATAAAATCCAAAATATCCTTTAGAGTTTTATCCTTTTTACTCATAGTATCCCCTATTTATAGTCATCCAATATATCGTTAGATTCAAAATGAATTTTTTCAGAAGATTCGTTAATTCCCGGGGATTGATTATCCGCAAACTCCGAATCTGTTGCAGGTTTTTTATCAACATGCTTTTTAAAATTAACATTTGGCCGTTTTCTAGTATTTGATATGATTTTTTTATTATTTTTAACACGAATTGACTTTTTATCAACATAGTCAAAATCACTGTGCTTTTTAGAGTGGTGAACATTATTGATTTCGTTGTCAAAATTTCTATTATCCTTATGTTTTATAGTTTTAAATTCTTCATTATTTGAGTTCTTTGCAGACATCAATATCCTAAAAATTACAAAAACCAATAGTATGAATGCAATAATTGCAATCGGAAGATCAAACATTATGAATACATCATCATAAATATCAGTTAACCTATTTCCCAAATCAACAAAACCCCTAGCTAGGAATATTAATGCAACAAAAACAAGAATTGCACCATGCTCTTTTTTTACAAAATCTGGTTTTAATATTAACGGATATGCACTAATAACCAACAATGCAATGCCTAAAATCCTATAAAGATTATTATTAGCCAGATGCTGAAGTGAAAGATAAACATTTATGAATGTATTAGGAAATATTCCTATTTCAGCCAATAAAGCGAAAATTAATAACAGTTGAATTAAAGAAATGACTGCAATTGGGAATACATATGCAATATCCCATTCGAAATTGGCGCTGAAAGACGCTTGGTCGACAGGTTTTTCTAATGCTTCAGTAAGCATATTATAAAGAACAGATGAAATAACAGAACCTATGATTGTACCTGCAACACCCATGATGGAGGTCAATAACGCAACAAATGCTGAAATAAACCCTACCAGTATTATCTTTTTATAATTCAAATTTTCACCTTACTAAAATGTCTTAATAATATAATGATATTTTTTGTCTTTAATAAGTATATCCCTTTAAGTATTTAAATCAATATTTTAAATTAAAAATAGAAATCAAAAGAATAAATAGTAAGCCTTAGGGGGGATTCGAACCCCCGACTTCCACCTTACCAAGGTGGCGCTCTACCACCTGAGCCACTAAGGCATAAACGAGAATGAAAAAAAATGTTAAAAAGTATAGAATAGTGCAAGGGAAGGGATTCGAACCCTCGAAGGCCTATGCCAAAGGATCTTAAGTCCTTCCCCTTTGGCCGCTCGGGCACCCTTGCATACAATATTGATATTATATTACATACTATATAAACCTTACCCTTATTTTAAAGATTAAGACTTATTATCTATACTATAATATAATTTAACAAATATATAAATATTAAGATATTCAGATATAAGATATAATAGAATTTTTTAAATTGACTTAAAATGGTGTAATAATTGCAAATTGATATGGAAGAATGCGGAGTTTGTGAAGATTGTATTGACGTGTGCATGGAAGAAGCAATTAGTAAAAAAGCTTTTACTGTCGTTATTGACAACACCAAATGTGATTCTTGTGGCGAATGTGTTGATGTTTGCCCAGTAGGAGCCATTTACGAAGAATAAAATAGGTTTCAACATGAAAAAATTTACAATCATCGATTATATTATAATTATTCTGGTAATTTGTGCTGTTGTTTTTGCATTTATACATATTACATCAGATGATTCATCAAAAATACAAAAAACAGCATTCGACAGTTCAACAATTAATAAAATACCGGACACTTATTCTAATTATTATAAAGATGGAAATATCGTAAAGTCTACCGTTGATGGTTTTAATGCAAGTACCGGTGAAGAAGTATCCGTAAACGGTACTGTAAAATGGGTTCGAGCTAATGGTGGAAATGACGTTAAGTTATTAATTGAATCTAATAATGAGACTTATTTAGTTGGTTTATATCAGAATACTCCTGATGCAGACATTTATATTAATAAAATATCATTAGAAAGTGATGGGAGCAAATATAGTAATTTAGTGGAAGTAACAGCAAAACCTAAAGAAATCACTTCAATCAAGGATTTGACCAGCAATTTATCTGGAGACTATGAGATTTCTACAACAATCTCTGTTGATTCAATTGACGTTATGAAAATACAGAAACTGGATAACAAAATTAAAGAAAATGGAAAACGTGCATCAATTAAAATACCTGATTCATATAATAAATTGATCCTTGAAAAATCAGATAAGAATAACCTTAACGATGCGAACTCAATTTTAGGAAACCTCAATGGAATAACTGATGACATTACAATTAGAATCTACAATTGCAGCGATAGCCAATTAAATCAAATTAAAGATAACTATGAAGTTATAAATATTAGAAATTTTTAAGTTGGGTAACTTATGAGCATAATTTATTCTACTTTAACTTCAGTGATAAATAAGATAAGTGATGAATTTCATGAATCATTTTTATTCACAATTATTTTTTCAATTTTAGAATTTATTGAAAACAAATGGGTTAACAGTTATTTCAAAAAGCTATACCCAAATGAAAATTTTTTAGCCTTTTTAAATAACAACCTTATTCTAAAATACCATATTTTCAACCCTTTAATAGTGCTGTTTTTATTCTCATTATTTCTCCTATTATCAATAAACTCTCCATCAACAAGCCTAACCGTTACATTGATTATCGGATTTTTAGCCTTTTTTATAGGTTCTACACTGCTGCCTAGGCATGTCTTAAAGAATAATTCAGGCAATATTCCAAGATTTAATAAAAAAGACATTTATTCAATTGGTTTTTGCCTGGTGTTAATAAGCATCGTCTTTTTCTTTGTAAGTATCGCATCAGTTGGGGGAATACCTCTTTTAAGACCTTCAATAAGATACTTATTAAAACCAATCTTCACCATGCCAGTATTCTTGATAATTCCCGGAACCTGTCTAATTGCCAGTTCCTATCTAAAAGATTTTCAGGATAAACTAATCACACGTTCACAAATAAGATTCAGATTCGCATTTTTGCTAGTTATGAACTGTGCATTTTTATTGCTTCTAGGCTATAGAACACCTCTACTTGCAGCATTTCTCATTCTAATCATCATTGGATTTTATGGGAATGTCGTTTCACTTTGGGAGGTAGTTATTGGTGCTTTTATTGGTGTGGGTGCGATTATTGGGATTGGTTACTTTAGATCACTTGGAGAGTTAAGCATTACTTCATCGACAAGCCCGTTGTATACTCTGCAATCTAGAGCCGATTTTACATTGCATGTCCTGAATCTACTTGATTTTATTGGAGGTAATTTTGGAATAACCCATGGCCAACTATTAGCAAGTGCAATACCTGGAAGTGATTTGGGGCCAAGAATGATGGTTGGAAAACTAATTGCATGGAGAACCGAAGTTACTGTTACCCCAACGCTTATTGGTCAAATGGTGGTTGATTTCGGCAAGGTCGGTGTTGCATTTGAGATGTGCTTTTTAGGATTTATCCTAGGTATTGGATTTAAGATAATGAGACTAACCAAAGATTATTTCTATATTGGAATTTACTCTTTAATTTTAACATACACAATTTTAGGCATTGAAACAGGAATTTTAGACATACAAGTTTTACTATACTTCGCAATAGCCATTTTAATCTATTTAATTTCCATTGTAAAATCAAGAAATTAAACTTATTTTCAACAAAAAGTATTACAAAAATCTAAAAATAATACTAATTTGTATTACTTTAATAACCTTTATATATAGTTATACCCTTTAAATATTAAATGTCAAGTAATATATAGGAAGTATTACACTTTAAATTGAGAAAATATTATATAAAACTTGATAGTTTTTAAAATAAACATTAATAAAACGAAATAAGTAATACCTGACATATAAAGAATGTTCAAAAAAGTATTACTTTTTAAAAAAACGGAGGAATGAAAATTGCATATACCTGATGGATTCATCCCAATTTCACAATGTCTAATATACTATGTAATTCTAATAGTTGCATTGTACTTCTCTGTGAAATGGGCTAGATCAAACCTTGATGAAAAACGTATCCCTCTTTTAGCTGTATTGGCTGCTGGTATCTTTGCAATCATGTCAATGAACATGCCAATTCCATTTGGTACAAGTGGACACATGGTTGGAGGAGCATTAGTAGCAATAGTATTCCTTGCACCGGAAGCAGCTGTATTAGTATTCACTGTCGTATTATTAATACAAGCATTAATCTTCGGAGATGGAGGAATTACTGCACTCGGAGCAAATGTATTGAACATGGCTATAATCGGAGGATTTGTCGGATTATACACCTTTAAAGCATTAAATGGAGCAATTGGAAAATACGCTGCAGCGGGAATTGGAGCATGGTTAGCTACCGTACTTGCAGCACTTGCATGTGCTATTGAAATGGCAATTGCAGGAACTTTCCCAGCTAACATAGGTATTCCTTCAATGGTATTATACCACTTCTTTATTGGAATAATTGAAGCTGTACTAACAGTCATTGTGCTTGTAGCATTAGACAAATTCAGACCAGATTTACTTGCCTGGAATAAAAGTGAAGGAGATGCATAATATGGATAAAAAAGATACATCTCTAATAATCGTTGCAGTAATCATTTGTATTGTAATCTGTTGTCTTTCACCATATATTGCATCTGGTGACCCAGACGGTCTTGAAAAATCTGCAGAAGATTCCGGACTCGCAGAAAATTTTACTGTCGAAGAAATCAAAGGAATCCCCGAAGCGACTTTTCCAGACTATGCATTTGCAAATGATCCTGAAAACCAAGTATTACAAATTGTAGCGCTGGTACTCGGTGTTATCGCAACATTAATACTCGGTTATGCAGTAGCTCTAGTTGTAAAACGTAGAAATTAAATCTTTAATTTCTACAACTTTTTTTTAAACGAAATCGAAAGATTAATAATATATTACATTTAGAAATAGATTAATATGGCAGACATAACTCAAATAATGAGATTTGATGATTTAGCATGGAAAGATAGTCCCATACACAATTTAGAAGGAAGGATAAAACTAATTTCAACAATATTTATAATTGTTGTTTGTGTTGTCTCAAAAGAACTTTTTATACCAATAATGTTAGAGATAGTATTATTAATCATATTGAAACTAGCTAAATTATCATATATTGATTCATTTAAACGTTTATTAATGCTGCTTCCATTTGGAGGAGCAATAATTATATTTCAGCCATTCATCCAGCCAGGGAATATAATTTGGAGTTATTCTTGGTTGCATATTACTGATTTTGGACTGAATTGGGCAATACTTTTATTAGTCCGTTTAATCGTATCACTTACAGCAATCATCATATATTCATCGACAACACCTCTTCAAGAGATGGCCAGTTCATTTAGGAAATTGAAAATGCCACGTGATTTAGCAATGATTTTATCAATCATGGTAAGATTTTTATTTTTATTTGTTGATGAACTTGCAGCAATACGTAAAAGTCAGAAATCAAGAAATTTTAATATTCATGGAAAAAATACTTCATATAAATGGAGAGTTAAACAGGTAGGGTATACTATAGGTATGATGTTTTTAAAAGCATATGAACAGGGAGAAAGAGTCCACAGAAGTATGGTAAGCCGTGGATTTTCAGATACCTCAGAAATGTTTAACGAAAAAAAATCACCGGAAAAAAGTGATTATTTATTCTTAATCTCAATTATAATTATCGTAATCCTATTAGAAATAATAGTATTCAAATATTCAGGACAATTAGGTTACTTTGGTCAAAACTTTTCAATTAATTAGGGTGTTAACATGACAGATATTCATTTAGAGACAAAAAACTTATCTTTCACATATCATGATGGAACACAAGCTTTAAAAAATGTAAATATTAAGATTAAAAAAGGAGAAAAAATTGCAATTATGGGACCTAATGGTGCCGGTAAATCAACACTATTCTCTCACTTCAATGGCTTAACAGAACCTACATCAGGACATGTTGAAGTAGATGGCGAAAAAATAATTTTTGAAAGGGAAGAACTACTCAAAGTAAGACAGAAAGTTGGAATTGTATTCCAAGATCCGAATGACCAGTTATTTGCACCTACCGTTAAAGAAGACGTTGCCTTTGGACCAATGAATTTAGGTCTTGAATATGAAGAAGTTGAAAGGAGAATTTCAGAAGCTCTTGAACTGGTTGGAATGAGCGGGTTCGAAGATAAAACCCCACACCATCTAAGTGGAGGGCAACAAAAAAGAGTAGCCATTGCAGGAATCATAGCTATGAGACCTGATATAATGATACTTGATGAACCTACAGCAGGTCTCGACCCTGAAGGAGTCGATAAAGTATTAAGCATTTTAAATGATCTTAATAAAGAAGGAATGAGCATAGTCATCTCATCACACGATATTGAAATGGTGAATCAATTTGCTGATAAAATATTTGTTCTGTATAGTGGGGAAATCATCGCTGAAGGTGATAAACACGAAATATTTTCCAACAAAGAATTATTGAAAAAAGCCCACCTAAAAGCACCAGTAACTACTGAAGTACTATATAAACTAAAAGAGAATGGGATGGATGTTGATACAACTAAAATCGGCATTGATGAAGTTGTTAATGAAGTTCTGAAATTAATTAAAGATTAATTTGAAGAACTTTTCCTATTTTTAATTTTGTTTTTAAGTTTAACGATAAACTCAAATTCCTCTTCAAATTCTGGATGATTGCCAAATCCACAATTCGGACAGTGAACCTGATTGCAGTTATCGTGTTTTCCGCAACCAACACATCCCCGATTTTCCAATGCATTTTCATCAAATTCAAAGCCGCACATGCGACATTTCATAATAGCACCCCTAAAAAAAGTTAGTTTAAAAAAAATAAATTAAATATTGAAGCTATTCTACTTCAATATTTCTTGCTTCTTCTTTGCGAAGACAAACATCATATCCTTTGATACTCATTTCGATAGGATCACCTAAAGTAGCTACTTTTTTAATTTGTATTTTAGCTCCTTTAACAAAACCCATACCTAACAAGTGCCTTCTTAAATCTACGTCACCGGTGTCATGGTATTTTACCAGAGTTACGGTTTCGCCTGGTTTTGCATCTTTCAAGGTTTTCATAATATCCCTCTTATATAACAAAAATAAATTTTTAGGCATACTAAAAATTATGTATTTTATATTTTGTATTAACAACTATATAAATATTTAGTTATGACTAAAAATTTAAAAATTTCAAAAAAAAATAATGAAGATTAGCAAAAGCTAATTTCCATATTTTTTCTGTTTAAATTGACTATCCGAATCCTGCAAGCAACCCTACATTATATATCAAGAATGAAACGATATATGCGGTCACTAATGTAATGCCCGCCATGGTTAACGGCCATTTCCAACTGTTGGTTTCTTGTTTGATTGCACCAATAGCTGCAAAACAAGGAACATACAATAAACAGAAAGCCATGAATGAGTATGCAGATAATGGGGTGAATAGATCATGAACCAATGCCTGAACACCTTCTTCATCATCCTCTTCAAGGCCACCTAAAGTACCGAATGTTGCCACCACAACTTCTTTTGCAACCAAACCTGTAATAATTGCAATACCTGCTTGCCAAGTACCGAAACCAAGAGGTGCGAATATCGGTGCTATCGCACTACCGACCATACCTAATACACTAGCTTGTGATCCATAATCAACACCAAACGGCAAGTAGCTTAAAATCCAAATTACAATGGCTGCGCCAAGAATAATTGTTCCTGCTTTTCTTAAGAATCCTTTTGTTTTATCCCAAGTGTGCAATAATACTCCTTTTACAGATGGAACCTTATAGGTTGGAAGTTCCATAACAAATGGAGCAGACATTCCTTTAAACATTGTTCTTTTGAGGATTCCCGCAACAATGAAAGCCACAACAATTCCTAATAAATAAATTGACAATAGAATTAAACCTTGATTTGCTGTGAAGAATGCACCAATAAATATTGAATAAATCGGCAATCTTGCAGTACAGGACATGAATGGAATAAGCATCATTGAAAGCAAACGATCTGATTCATTCTCCATTGTTCTTGTTGCCATGACCGCTGGCACACCACAACCGAATGCCAAAATCATTGGAATAAATGCCTTTCCGTGAAGTCCTACCAAAGAATGCATAAGCTTATCCAAAGTAAATGCTGCTCTTGCAAGGTATCCGCTGTCTTCCAATATGCTTAAGAATAAAAACATCAGAATAATTTGCGGTAAAAATACAAGTACTCCACCTACACCCCCGATGAGTCCATCTTGGATGAATGAAGCTAACATTTCGTTTCCAATCATGGATGCCAAGTATCCACCTAACCATGCGAACCACTCATCAATGAAATCAACAAACGGTGTTGCAATTGTAAATGTTAACTGGAACAACAAGTACATAATAATTATAAAAATAAAAGGAGCTAAAATCCTGTTTGTTACAATCTTATCAATTTTATCTGTAGTAGTCTCTTTTTCAACAGCAGGCCTTTTAACGGCTTCAGCCATCAAACCATCGATAAATGCATATCTTGCATTTGCAATTACTTCTTCTGCACCTTCCTTATAAACGTCATGAAGGTGACTTGCCACTTTATCCACTTCAACCATAATCTGAGAGCTTTTAGGTGATTTTTGAACTTTCTCGATTACGATTGTATCCTTTTCCAATAATTTAACAGCAGTCCAAATTGAAGGAACATCCAATAAATTCTTATCCTGTTCAATTAACTCTTGGATTGAGGACAAATGCCCTTTTATCTCATTTCCATAAGATAATTTCTCACTGGAATCAATTGGATTTTTTGACTGTTTTTCAACGGTTGTCAACAACTCTTCAAAACCATCCTTGTTTTTTGCATTAATTTCAACAACCGGAAATCCTAAAAGTTCACTCATTAAATCAATATTAATTATATGATCTTTTTTCTTTGCAAAATCATTCATGTTAAGAGCCATCACCAGATTAGCGCCTAATTCCATCATTTGAACTGTTAAATATAAGTTACGTTCCAAATTAGCAGCATCAACTACATTAACAATTACATCAGAATCGTCATCCACTATGAAATCTCTTGAAACAATCTCTTCCATGGAATGAGCACTTAATGCATAATTACCCGGCAAGTCAATAACTTCATAGTCATAACTTCCATGTGAAAAATGACCTTCAGCCCTTTCAACGGTTTTTCCAGGCCAGTTTCCTACATGTTGACGCATACCAGTTAATTGATTGAATACTGTAGTTTTTCCCACATTAGGGTTTCCTGCTAATCCTACAATTAATTCTGTCATTAACTATTTCTCCCGTTTTATTTAAAAAAATAAATCACATTTTTCCCTAAAAAATGTCATTCATACACTAAAAAAATATTTTAGTTTAAGCACATACCTGAAAAATTAGGTTAACCTAAACATAGTTATTACTTTATTTTTATTGTATATAAATATTTAGGCATACCAAATAATTTAAAATTTAGGCATACTTAAAAATTTAGAAACGTTTATATACTATGACAACCAACTGTTTATACAAGTGATGTAATTTAGGCATACCTAAATTTTTGTCTGAATCATCGCTTTAAAACAAAACTATTATTAGTCGAAAAATAATACAATCTCCAAAATTTAAATCAAATATTAAATTAGTTTCCTCAATTTTCTAATTTAATATATTTGGAAATTATTCTGCCATATTTCCAAAAAAAAAACACGATTGGTGTTTAAATCTCCTCCATATATTTTAAACACCAATTACCTATTTTTAAAATATTTCAAGGTCCTTCACCGTCATATGTGCGAGGATCATCATAAAGTTCTTCATCCCAATAATTATATTCAAGGTGATCATCCATTCTCTGATTCACACCCCAGTTATTATTATCATAATATGTATATGGGTCAAATGAATTTTTATTATAGGAAACTACAATGCTATTGGATGCTTCAGCGGAATTATATTTTGAATCGCCATCAAATTTAACTGTTACATAATATGTTCCAGGATCATATTTTATCCCATGAAGTTTACTATAAGACTTATATGCCCATTTATAATTGCCATGTTGGTCAGTGATGTTATAGTGGATTGTTCCTTTACTATTAATGGCTTTTCCATTATTATCAAAAAGCTTTATTATAATAAAAGCCCCTTCAGACTTAATCTTAATGTTCACATTTTCCTTTGCTGATACCGGACTGGACAACAGCAAAAACAAAAATAAAAATATTAATAAAATGATGGTTTTTTTATTCATGATATTAATGTATACATCTTGTTATTAATATTTATGCCCAAATTGTTGTATGAAACAACATTTAAATACGGCAATTCCAAATATAAAATTAGGTGATTTGATGATTGAATACGAAGATATAATGAAAGATTCTCCCCATTTGATTTGTCATTTGATTTCTTTAACTAAAACACATGACTTCTACATAAACAAACACATTAAAAGCGAAACGGAAATATTGCCAAGCCAATACTATATGTTAATGTTCTTATATCATGGAATGGGAACTAACCAATCCGACATAGCCAAGGCCTGCCTAATGGATCGAAGCGGAGTTTCAAGAGCATTTAAAGAATTCGAAGAAAAAGGATTGATTATCCGCGAAGTTGACGAAAACAATAAAAGGGCATATAAAATAAAATTGACTGAAAAGGGAATTAGAACAGCACAATTTTTGGAAAAAAAAGAAAACGAATGGGATGACATGATTAATGAAGAATTAAACATGCCAAAAGAGGAATTGTTCGAACTTTTATCTAAAATATCTTTAAAATCATTGGAGTTCAATAGGAAAAACTTTTAGTCATAGCCCTCAGATTCAAGATATGCATCAATATCATCATAGTCACCATAGTCATAATAATCATAGAACCAATCCGGACTGGTTCTGGCAATTGCCCTCGGAGAAGTATCAACACCACCATAATGACCATAACCTCCACCATAACCATAGCTACCCGTTGCAGAACTAGAAGAATAAGTCTGAGTGAATTCTGATTTATCCAAATCAAGAATTCTATACAATAACCTAGATTCTGAGAAACTTATCTCATCAGAAACAATGATTATTCCATAAACCTTATCTGTTTTCGGATTATACTCCATAAAACAAGTTCCATCATTTCCAACAACATAATCAGAAATGTAGGATGTTGCATTATTATCCAATACACTATATCTATCTGGAGATGTTTTCCAAACTATCATATATCCCTTTTTACCCGAAGTATCCACAAAAGAAATATTTTTTGCATCAGCCCAGGAAAGATTTGTAATTAGCTTGGTGTCAAAATAATCATCAGGAATATTTTTTTCGCTTACTTTTGCATAATCCTTTAAGGTAGCTGTTAACATTCCATCCCCGCCAATATCCTCTACAACCTTATCGCCATAATTTGCTTGGGACGGAGGAAAAATAATGTTTGTAACCGAACCGACGACAAATCCAGACACCAACATCACAGCATATATGACAATTAAAAGGACTAAAATCTCCTTGACTTTGGACATGTTATTATATTAACAAGTTATATACATTTATAATTATTGTTTTAAAAACAATTTTATAAAATGAAGTAAATACTTTAAAAAGACTTCAAAATTACTTAATAACTTCAACAAAGTTTAAATTGGAGTTTAAATAATTAATAGCTATGATAGAATTAGTTATTGCATGTTTTATAGGCATATTAATTGGCACTACAACAGGAATCATACCCGGAATACATGTTAACACAGCAGGAGCAATATTATTCGCTTCATCAACTTTTTTATTGACATTCCTATCTCCCGAATTTCTTTGCGTCTTAATGGTAGCAATGTCAATAGCCCATGCATTAATCGAATTCGTTCCCTCCATGCTTTTAGGAGTTCCACAGGAAGGAACCGCAACATCAATACTGCCTGGGCATAGGATGGTTTTACAGGGAAGGTCAAAAGAAGTCATACGGATAGTATCCATCGGAGGATTCGGATCGATTATAGTTACCATATTGATGCTGCCAATTTTTTCAATAGTCCTTCCAGTATTGCATGATTTGACAAAACCATTTACATGGATGATTTTGCTTTTT
Organism: Methanobrevibacter sp.; assembly: GCA_045638165.1. GTDB lineage: Archaea > Methanobacteriota > Methanobacteria > Methanobacteriales > Methanobacteriaceae > Methanocatella. The sequence goes on along the minus strand of JAZUAV010000013.1, from coordinate 10,845 downwards.
GCATCACTCTATTTAACATTTAAATTAACAAACTGCCTGAAGGATTTTATATGGTCTTTGCTTCTTTTTGTTCTTTCGGGAATTTTAGGAGGGATTATGTTCCAAACACCAATATCTTCAGGAGTATCGATGATGTGTACATTTTCAGGACTTTTTGGAATAAGCACAATATTATTCAGTTTGAATGAATCATCAACAATCCCTCACCAGAATAAATTCTACGAGCTGGATTTAGATTTAAATAAATTTAAAAGCATTTTCACCGGAGGAATTACCGGAGCGATATTAGGATTTCTTCCAGGTTTTGGACCTGCACAGGGGACAGTAATTGCCCAAGCGGCAAGCGGAACAAATGACAATGACGATGATGATACAGTCAACTTCCTCCTTGCAACTTCAGGACTGAATGTTTCAGATTGTCTTTTTTCCTTAATAGCCATTTACATCATTGGCAATCCCAGAAGCGGAATTGCAGTCTACATATCTTATTTAATCTCTGAAATGTCAATTAATCATTTACTGATATTCATCTTTGCATCCCTGATTGCCGTTTCTGTTTCTTTAGTATTATCCTTGAAACTAGGCGATTCATTTTCTAGACTGATGGGCGGCATTGATTACAAAAAATTATCTATTGTAGTAATTATTCTTCAGATTTTTATATTGTATATCTTTATTTTTTACTATAAAGCCCCCGTTTTTTATATGACTTTAGCTTTGATTACCTCCACTGCGATTGGGATGTTGCCCCACTACATTGGAGTGGGCAAGTCACATCTAATGGGAATTTTGATTATTCCTGCCATTGTCATTTATATGCAAATGTTTTCGGTGATTTGAATGAAAAATAGTTTACTAGAAGAATTTGAAACATATAAAAAAATAAAAACAGAAAAACTTAGTAATGCAGACAGATTAAATCCAACAATAGTTTTACCATTAATTTCCGAAGGAAAATTAAATTTCAAAGAAACCAATAGCATGAAAAAATTAAATAAAAAGAAAGATAATTCTGTTGAAACAACAAATCAAATTTTAGAAAATTTAAGAATAGATAAAGCAAACATATCAGTTTTGAAATTCATTTTTCACGAATTAATAGGAAATATATATGACCATTCAGAATTCAATAATGCATATATCATGGGAAAAACTCATTTTGATTACTATGAGTTTAGTTTTATAGATGACGGAATTTCAATACCCACATCATTAAAAAATAATGGTTACAATTTTAAAAAGGATTCAGAAGCAATAATGAATGCTCTAAATGGTTTATCAACAAAGAATGAATTTGGATACATTGAAAGAGGGACTGGATTGAATAATTCGACTAATATTGTGATAAATGGATATGTGGGGTCATTTCTTATAGTTTCGGGGACTGGATTAGCATACATCACAAAAGAGAATATCATTACACAGAAAATTCCAAAAAATTGTATTAAAGGAACTTTAATAAGTTTAAGGGTGAAATTAAATGAAAAAATTGATATTTATAAATACTTAAACCAAATAAAATATGAATATTAATATGTGGTAATATGAACGAAATTGAAATTCTTCTTAAAAAGGAAATTGGTTCTGATTTAGGGCCAAGACAAGAAATAGAAGAAATATTTAACAATATTGATAAGAATACTTCAAAAGTAATAATGAATTTTGAGGATATCGAATTTATGGGACGTAGCTTTGCTCAGGAATATCTAAATCAAAAAAATTCTGCACCATTTGAAATAATTGAAAAAAATATGCCTCCAGAAATCGAAAAGATGTTTGACGTTATTTTAAAATTAAATAATAAAATATAGCTAGATAATTATCACATTATCGGCTATTCTTTCTGCTTTTTCTTTTATTTGTGATATGTCCGCTCCAGGAAATGCATCAATGACACATAAATCCACTTCACCGATTTCCAAATCTTCAAAAGAACCGTTATAAATTTCATAATTTCCGGCAATTTCATTGATTGCCAGATTTTCCTTTAAAGATTCAATCATTTCTGGGTTGATATCGTTGAAAATTACTTTATCAAAACCAAATTTGAGAAGATATATGCCCAAAGCCCCCAATCCGCACATTGCATCAATAGCTATTCCCTTTTTAATACCATTATTGTTCAAATAGTTATGTAGCTGAACTAATTTTTGTTCTGTAGTCATTGCAACCTCAATATGGTGTTTAGATTGATTCTTGACCAGAATGATTTTATCACCAAGCAAAGTCCTCATGACGTTTATCTGCGTATCATCCCCTTCAAGAATTTCAAAGTGGTTGATATTCGAATCCTTATCAAATATTCCAACCGTATCCTGCGGGCTTCCTTTCAGGACACATGCAACTTCCGAAACTTCATCAATTAGTCTTGATGCAACATCTTCCGTAAAATCAGGATGCAATAATATCAGACTTTTTTTGGATAAAAATTGTGGGTTTAAATTGCTGTAATAGAATTTAGACAAAGGAACCGGAGAATTACGTCTAAGTGTAGCAGTTTCAGGAACGATTTCCTCTTCAATCATGATTTTTAAGATATGTGCCATTACAATATCTATAGGTCTTTTTGCACAAACACACCTTTTAAAATCATCATCCAACTTTTCAAAATCAGCATAATCCATTACCGGTGAGAATTTTTTAATCTGAACATCACTGCAGTTCTCACATTCTTGAATAGACTCAATTCTTTCATCCAAATCATTTTTACTTAACATAATATCACACCACAACTGTTCCATATTTTAAATATTGTTTTAACATAGTAATTATGATTTGGAATGTAATAAAAATTTATTAATTAGTATTACCAATTTTAAAAATATAAAAAAAACAGTTCGTAGGTTTTTAAAATGGAAAATAAAGATAATAAAAGCAATAATAGTATTATACCCCAATATGACGTCTTTAAACAAAATTATTCACCTGAGGAAAAAATTCTTTTGAATGAAATTCGTGAAAATTTAGTGGATTTAGCCATATCAACTGGTGAAAATTTCCAGGCAAATGAAGACAAGCTACTAAATGACATAAAGGTATTTTTATTTAATAGGTTTTCAAGAGACATTCAAAATAAAAATATCTCAAATGAATATTTGGACACTTTGTCAATGAAGCTGCTCAAGGGCATAATTGGTTATGGTAAAATTGACTCATTAATCCAGGATGATGAACTGGAGGAAATTATGATAATTGGCGTAGACAAACCAATTTATGTCTATCACAGAAAATATGGTATGATGAAAACAAATATCCAATTTAATGATGAACAGGAACTTTTGGACTTGATTGATTCTATGGCACGCGAAATCAACAGAAGAATCGATCAGGAGTCCCCAATTCTTGATGGAAGATTAAATGACGGATCCAGAATTAATGCAACAATCCCTCCAGTCTCAGCAGATGGCCCATCACTTACAATTCGTAAATTCAAAAAAGATCCATTAACCATCATTGATTTAATTAATTCTAAGACAATATCCTTAGAATTGGCAGCATTTTTTTGGTTGTGTTTTGATGGATTGGGCGTCAAATCAGCAAATGCAATAATATCCGGCGGAACAAGTTCAGGTAAAACAACCACCTTAAATGCATTGTCCGCATTTATTCCACCCAAAGAGAGAATCATTACAATAGAAGACACATTAGAGCTTCAAATTCCTCATGAACATGTTATACGAATGGAAACAAGACCCGCCAATGTTGAAAACAAAGGAGAATTAACAATGAATGACCTCGTTAAGAATTCATTAAGGCAACGCCCAGACAGAATAATAGTTGGTGAGGTCAGAGGTGAAGAAGCAATTACATTATTTACGGCTTTAAACACAGGCCATTCCGGATTTGGAACACTGCATTCAAACAGTGCAAGAGAAACCATTACCAGATTAACAACAAAACCCATGTCAGTTCCAAAAATAATGATACAAGCTATCGATTTTATAATCATGCAAAACAGAATCTATACATCCTCAGGAATTTCATACAGGAGAATAAGTGAAGTTGCAGAAATTGTTGGTGTTGAAGAAGGAGTAACCCAATTAAATAAGATTTTTGAATGGAATCCTGAAAAGGACACTATTGATAATGTTAGCGTTTCCAGCAAAACATTAACTCAAATAGCTAATTTAAGTGGAAAATCATTATATGAACTCCACAAGGAAATTGAAAATAGGGAATCAGTTCTAAAACATATGGTGACACATGACATCCACAATGTAAATGAAGTAAATGCAGTTTTAGAGTTATATTATGCAAATCCTCAGAAAGTTTTAAATAGAATTCTTTTAAACAGGTGATATTATCTTAAAAAGATTTTTTATTGCAATTGGAGGGATGTTTTTATTTTTAGTTAATTTTTTAGGGAACATCTCTTTAAAAAACATCAAGATTAAAAATGAAAATGAGAGCAGGGAAAATGAGTTAAACATATTCTCCAAGCTAATCTTTGAAAATGACTCGAAACATATGAAATCAGAGAATGATGAACTAGAAAAGATTAGGAAAATTTTACTGAAATACCTTGTGGATAAACGCATAATATTAATCTTAATAATTATTTTCCTATTAATAACAGGCTTTACAGCAATAGAATTAAGCGGTATGTACTTAGTTATAGTCTTAATGATTTATATTTTTGCATTTCATTATCCTCAAATCAAAGAAAAGAATTCCTATTCCGATTTGAATCAAGAGTTGCCCTATGCTTTAAGACATATGGGAATTGAATTGAAATCAGGAAAAGGCTTGCATGATACATTGACAACAATAAAAAATGCAGATTACGGATCTTTATCTAAGGAATTTAATAGAGTGTTAGAAGAGATTAAGTATGGAAAACCAACTGAAGAATCCCTTTTAGAAATGTCACACAGAGTCGATTCCGAAGGATTGAGTCGGACAATTCATCAAATTGTCGGCACTTTAAGAGTTGGTGGAAATCTGGCCAATAGCTTGAACATTATTGCAAATGACATTTCATTTGAAACACAGATTAAACTGAAAGAATATTCTCAAAAATTAAATTCATTTATACTAATTTATACATTCATAGCCATTCTGGCTCCAGTAATCATCTTGATAATGTTAATGGCCAGTTCAACAGTAATGGGAGACATTATCTCAGGAAATCTTTTGTTAGTGATATATGGCTTATTTTTCCCATTGGTAATTGCATTTATGGGAATAACAATCAAAAAATTAGAACCTAAAATTTAAAATTAAAAAAAAAAGAAATGAAAAGGAATTACTTGAAGAAAGTTTCAAGTCCTTTTGATGCTAACAAACCAGCGAAGTCGCCAGGTCCGCTCATAATAATATTTCCTTTTGCATATTGATCAAGTGCGGCAGTAATCATTGCAGATTTTACATCAGGATTTTTTGCTTTATCTGCTGCTGCTTTAACAATATCCAATACAGCTTCTCCCCTAGATACTCCCTGATTCCAATCCTCATCACGGATAATATCAACAGCACTTGCATTAGTAACTGTACCATTTACATTCAATGGTCCTGCAGTGGCAAGTACAGCATCCAATCCTTCACTGTTAACTGCAACTACATTATCAATTTTTACATTTTTGTTAGCTTCTACAATTTCTTTAGCATATTGCAATCCTTTAGCATTATCAGCATCATAAAATGCATCGTGCATCAGCAATTTAGCCCCTGCACCCTGTTTTTGATATTCCTCAGGTTCAGCAGCTGTTGGGTGTCTCATTCCACCCGGATAAAAAGCAGTATAATCTTTCAAAGTACCATTATCTAAAGTAACAATAAATGCCATGTCACAAGCACCCATTCCATCCCTAGGTTCACTTTCATCTATAGCACAAACCAAAACATGCTTATCACCAAAGTTTAAAATAGAAGTTTCCCCCAGGAATAAAGCACCGGCAACTATTAAACATAAACCAACAAGAACAATAATTATAATAGATACGATAAGTTTTTTTGTCCTATTCATAGTAATACCTACATCCATTTAATAATAAAATAACATGAATGTATAAAATTATCTTTTTTATTGTACTTAAATATTATTAAAATGAATTTAACAAAATGAAACTAAATAATTAATGACAATTACAACCAAAAAAGAAACACCATAATTTCTTTAAAAAACTTTTTTTCTCTTTTGGATCTTTTTTAGTTGAACAGCATTTGGGTTTATTTTCAATTTTAGACATGATATTCCCCTGTAAAATTAAGTCAATGCGAAATTAAATATGATAAACATATTTAATTTCTGAGAGTAGTTATATGCAGTTATTAAAAAGAATTATTCCCCTTCAATAACTATCGGAGTGTTTTAATATGGTTTTCTAAAACCAATACAAACAAGCAATAAAATTTTTAGGTAAACCTAAATTTTATTGCTAATAATTATTATTATCACAAGAAGTATATAAACATTCCTCCCTTTAGCAAAATCAAATTAATAAATATGTAATAAATTTCTAAAAAAGGATGTTAAAAAAAAAGAGATAATTTGGTGTTTAATATTTGAGGAGGTTTTAAACACCAACGACTTTACTGGAAAATTTTGGCAGAATAATTTTCCGAAATACTAAATTAGAAAATTGTGAAAAGCTAATTTAATATTTAATTAATTTTGGAGATTGTATTATTATTTGACTAATAATATTTTTTGAAAGTAATGCTTGAAACAAATTTAGGTATGCCTAAATTTACATCACCATGTATAACATAGTAAACCATAGTATATAAAGGTTTCGATATTTTTAGGTGAACCTAAATTTTTGCCAATGGATTACTAAAATATATCACGTGTTATATAACAGGTAGTATAAAGTAGTATATAAAGATTTCGCATACCTAAAAAAAAATAATTAAAAAAAAGAAATAAAAAATGAAAGATCTACATTAATCTTCCAACACCAGTAATCTCAAAGCTTGCTACGCCTTCAATAGCTTGAACCATTTCTTCAACAGGTTCAGATCCACCTTCACCATCTTCAGTGATGAATTGTAATATAACAGCAACTAAACCAAAAGCAATTGGTTCTTCTGAAATATCTTGGATTCTAGCACCTTCAGGCATTGAACTTTCAATAGTAGATTTGATTGATTCCAAATCTACATCCGGACTATCTGGCATAATTTTCATAGTTGTTAATACTTCACCCATTCTAATTCCTCCATTTTAAAAACTTATGGTCCTTCAAAACCACATTCACATTTGTAAGCGTGACCAAAAGTACGACATTTTTCGCATCTTGCGATTTTTGCTCCACAGATTGGACATTCGAATTCTACGAACGGTCCGGTTAATGGAATTTCTTGTTTACATGAAATGCATTCTACAGTTTTCATTTTTATTCACCTATTATTTTTGTGTAATCGAAGTTATAATCATTTATATTATCATCTATAAGAGATAAAACCCTTTCGGGAAACTTTCCATTCACAACATAACAATCAGACCCAAACTTTAATAAAAGAGAAGGTAACATTACATCAACCGATGACTCTTGAAAAGTTAGTAATGTTGTTGCATCGATTTTACTTATGAATGTTGAACCCGGCTCTTCAGGTTCTTGGGTATATATACCATTTACATCTGTTACTATTAAAAGGTTTGCATTTAGAAGATGTGCAACATATGCAGCAATTGAATCTGAAGTCACATCCCATGAACATTTGAACGGATCTTCTGATTTTAAAAATTGTGAAACTACAAAAATTGGAGTGAAACCTTCCTCATCAATTTCTTTAACGTCTTCAATTGAATATGCAATTTTTGCAGAGTCCACCTTATCATTGACAAGCTTTGCAATTATATCCATGCAATCGATAGCCGTCCAGTGATTTATCTCATCTGAAAATTCCTGTTCAACATCATATTTGCGAATGAGATTTGCAAACTCACCGCCCCCCAAAATAATAACTGAAGATGTGTTTTCTAGATTATTTGCCAAATTTATTGCATAATCTGGAAACAGACTTCCCCCAATCTTAACGACCTGTTTTACGATAACAATCACAACCCCGTTTAATTAAAAATAGACTTCATTAAATAATAAGTTTACCTATAAAAGTTTCAAATCCCCAGTCACTTCGTCAAGTATTTCATCCTCATCCGGACCGAGTGCTAAAACTGTAATGCTTGATGTAGGTATTTGAGTCCTTCCGGCATCAATTACCAAATAATTGGAAATTCCCTTTTCATCAGCCAACCTCTTAAGTTCCAATAATTCTTCTTTTGTCTGGACTTTTAAAACTACCTTTGCATAAGCCTCATTTTCCCATTTTTTAATTTTGTCTGGCGCTGTTTTTTTATAGGAACCAATAGAACCATGACAACATTGCGCTGCAATTTTTCCTTTGCGCATTTTTAAATCTGTTCTTACAATCATTACCTGCTTCATATTATCATTATTATTTTTACTAAATCCAAGTATAAAAAATATACTAATTCCAAGCTATTAAAAATGATAGTTTAATTAAATAGAATTTATAAATTTATTAATGATTATAGATTTAAGGAGATAATAATGACTCGTATTTCAATTTTAGACAAAGACCGATGTCAACCGAAAAAATGTGATTATCTTTGTATTCATTACTGTCCTGGCGTTAGAATGGATGAAGACACCATAGTAGTTGATGAAGATACAAAAAAACCGTTGATATCTGAAGAATTATGTGAAGGATGCGGTATCTGCACTAACAGGTGCCCATTTGATGCAATTACAATTATCAATTTGCCCGAAGCGGCTGGTGACCCAATACACAGATTTGGTCAGAACCAATTTGAACTGTTCGGCCTTCCATCATTGGAAGAGGGCACTGTTTTAGGACTTCTCGGACCGAACGGTATCGGAAAATCCACAATAATGAACATTTTATCAGGTGCCCTAATACCTAACTTTGGAGACTTCGAAAATCCTCCGGAGAATTGGGACAAAGTAATTGAATATTATAAAGGCTCAGCACTTCAAAAATACTTCCAAGATTTATCCCAAGGAAACATCAAAACCATCTTAAAACCGCAAATGGTGGATAAACTTCCAAAAGTTGTAAAAGGCAAAGTTAGGGAGCTGCTTGAAAATGTTAATGAAAGAGATAAGCTTGACTATGTTACACGGGAATTGCAACTTGAAAACGTTCTTGACAGAAAAATGGAAAATCTAAGTGGAGGAGAACTTCAAAGAGTTGCAATAGCCGCAACAGTTTTAAGAGAAGGAGACTTCTACTACTTCGACGAACCTACTTCATGGCTGGACGTTTCTCAAAGATTGAATGCCGTCAAGGTAATTCGTTCACTTGCAGAAGAAGGAAAAAGCGTCCTTGTAATTGAACACGACCTTGCAACATTGGATGCGTTATCAGATAATGTCCACATATTATATGGTTCTCCTGGAGGATATGGTGTCGTGTCTGGAAGAAAAGGTGTCCGCATAGGAATTAATGCTTATATCAATGGATTTTTAGCAGAAGAAAATGTTAGAATCAGAAGAAATCCTATTGAATTCACAATAAGGCCACCGACCCCCGAAGATGAAGGGGATGCACTTTCAAGCTACACCGACATAAGCAAAGATTATGACGGATTCAACTTAAGTGCAGATGCAGGTGAAATATTCTATGACGAGATTGTAACTGCATTTGGGTCAAACGGTATCGGTAAAACTACCTTTGCCAAAATATTGGCTGGTGTGGAAGAACCAACAACCGGGGAAGTTGATGAAGAAGTTACAATAGCCTACAAACCACAATACATAGTTTCTGACTTCGAAGGTACTGTTAGTGACTTTTTATACATGAATGCCCCTAGTTTTGGAAGCAAAATCTTTGAAAGTGAAATAATGATTCCTCTTACCCTAAATGACATGCTTGACAAACCGGTTAAAGGATTAAGTGGAGGAGAACTTCAAAGATTGGCTATTGCAGCAACACTTTCAAAAGATGCTGAAATTTATCTATTCGACGAACCGACTGCATTTTTAGATGTGGAGCAAAGATTGATAGCCGCAAGGGTTATCCGCAAAATGATTGAAAGCAGAAATGCAGCATCACTTATTGTTGATCACGATATTGTCTTTATCGATTATATATCTGACCGGGCAATGGTGTTCGACGGCACTCCTGGTTTGAACGGTCATGCATCCAAGCCAACCGACTTGAGAAATGCAATGAACGAATTTTTGGGAAACTTGAATATCACATTCAGAAGAGACAAGGAAACAAAAAGGCCAAGAGTAAACAAACTTGACAGTTATAAAGATCGTGAACAGAAAGAGAAAGGAGAATACTATTACTTGTCCGATTGAATATTCTTCTAATCTTTAAAAAAAAGCCATCACCAAAAAAATTTATAAAATAGTTATTAAAGTTTAGGGCATACTTTAATAACCATTTACATCAAATAATCCAATGAAAATATGAATTATTCCTATCTTTTTTTAAGATACAAAATGACTTACAAGATAATTAAAAAAAAATTAACTATCTTTCTAACATCATTATTGTCACAACAATCTTAGAAAGATAATTAAGATAGAGTAGTAAATAGCCCCCCTACGGCTATTTACTGGAGTATATGACATATTTCAAAATTGAGGTCTATCATATAAAATTATCATAATTATGATAATCTAATAAATTATCACTAGTAATAACATATATAAAGGTTACTAAAGTATTACTTATTGATTTAAACAACAGCACCATTTATACTATTTAATTAAGAAAATATCCTATTTTACAAGTTTTTATAGTAATTAATGTGCTTATTTATAGAATAATTAAAATTAAATGATAAATAAGAATTATTTTCAACTTAAATCAAAGATAAATTACTGAAATGAATCCCATTTTAAC
>JAZUAV010000012.1:0-6116 GCA_045638165.1 Methanobrevibacter sp. | reverse complement strand
GCAATAATTACAAACTCATCCTCACTTTCTTCCAATGCTTTAACAGCTGCAAGGATATTAGACATTTTAGGTTGCCCATTTTCATTTTTTACATAGTGAGCTACATTTGCGGCATCTACAACAACTTTCACAATATCACCTAATAAATCATCTATTAATATATAATTTGTACAGTGTATTATATTTGTTTAATTCAATATTTAAAGTTAATTTAAAAAAGAAGTCAAAGTTGATTTCTTGGATATGTTCCATAAAGAAACTTTTCCCCACCAACATTATTAAGATAAATTTTTATATCATTTTCAGAAATTTCATAAACGTTATATGAATTTAAATTTTTGCCTCTAAGCTTTTCGGAACACAATGACCCTGCATTAACAACAATAGTATCATTTATCTTCCAAATATTCGGAACATGCTTGTGTCCAGATAAGATCAAATCTACTTCATGAGTTGTCAAAGTTTTTAAAATATCTCCCGAGTCAGATAAAACGTTACGTTCACGTCCAGTTTGAGGAATTGAGATTACATGGTGATGTAAAGCCACAATGCAAAAGTTTTCGTTAATTACACATTCATCTAATTGGTGCTCTAACCACATATGTTGAGGCCTTCCAATATGGCCTCTGTTTTCATCAGGAGAACTGCTATCCAGTCCAATTACAGTCAAATGATCCCCCATTGTCAATTTCCAACTTCTCTCACCAATTAATTCTTCAAAAGTTTGATATCCCAAATTGCGAGAATCATGATTGCCCGGAACAGCAAATAACGGAGCTTCAAACATTTGTAAATATCTGGTTGCTTGCTTAAACTCCGCATAATAACCATTATTAGTGATATCACCAGTTAAAATAATCATGTCTGGTTGCAAATGGTTTATTTCGCTTACCGCTTTTAAGAACATTTCTTCATCAAAACTTGATTTGGAAACATGAAGATCAGAAATATGGGCAATGACTGTCATATTATCTATTGGTTTAATTTCATGATAGCTTCTGCCAAATCCCCTTTACATTCTTCTAAAGCTGCTTTTGCTTCATCTAAAGAAACATTTGCACTGTTAGCTACCATTTCAATATCCTCATCAGGAATTTCAATTTCGTATTCGAGTTCAACTTCGCGAGCTTTACCTTCAATTTGGTAGGTTTCCTGACCCATCACATTCATAAGGCTCACATTAGGATTGTCGATGATTAATTCCTTTTCATCAAAGCGGATAATGACTTCACGAACACCTTCAAGGTCTTCCATTTTCATACCCATCTTTTTCATTTGTCTTTCCATCTGTTTCATTTGTTTTTTATTCATACCAGGTATCATAATATAATCCTCAATTAAACTAACTATTTATAATTATGTAGTATATTATTATTAAAATTTGCTTAAACGGCAATTAATTTTCAAAACCATACTCATTTATCTCAAATGTTTTTGCAACATCCTTCAAGACTTCGGGTATATTGATCTGTTGTGGGCATTCCTCAATGCATGCTTCGCATTCACTGCAATCGGAAGCTATTCCCACATCAGGAAGTTTTGAATAATTCAAATATGCGTTTCCAAGTGGTGTCCATTCATCTATCTTAAGCATCTTATGCTTGTTGTACATATCGAATATTTTAGCTATGTCAATTTCTTCAGGACATGTGTCAACACAGTATCTGCATTTAGTGCAATCCACAGTAATGTTGCTGTTGATGATTTGTGAAACCTCATCAATAATTTTCATTTCATCATCATTTAAAGGATCTGCATTGTTAATTTCTTGAATATTATCTTCAAGTTGTTGTAGACTACTTGCTCCTGTTAAAACAACACAGGCATCCAAGTTAGCTACGAATCTCATTGCCCAGGAAACTACTGACCTATCCGGATTGTATTCTTTCATTAGTTTTTCAGCACCCTCAGGAACATCAGCTAAAAATCCACCCTTATACGGCTCCATTATCATTACAGATTTATTGTATTTCCTTGCAACTTCCAAGCATTTCCGAGATTCTATTGACTCATCTTCCCAGTCAAGGTAATTTATTTGAAGCAAGACGAATTCCAATTCAGGGTGATTGAATAAGATTTCCTCTAAAAATTCAGAATTACCATGAGTGGATAGGCCAATATGTTTTATGAAACCTTCTTCTTTTTTCTTTTGAATGAATGAATATAAATCCACATTTTTCCATGCAGTTTCCGTGAACCCACTTACATTGTGAAGCATATAATAATCAAAGTAATCAACACCGCAATTTTCAAGTTGTTCAGCGAATATTGGTTCCAATTGTGATTCTTCGGTGATTACGAATAATGGAAGTTTTGTAGCAATCTTAAATGATTCTCGGGGATATCTTTCAGCAACACATTTTTTAAATGCATCCTCACCAATCCCTTCATGATAGATATATGCTGTATCAAAGTGATTAAATCCGCTTTCCATGTACAAATCCACCATTCTATTGACCTGTTCATAATCAATGCTTGTAAAGTCATTTTCATCCAATATTGGAAGTCTCATCATTCCAAAGCCTAAATTTGTCATATTAACTCCTCACTATCTCTTTTTCTTTTTTGAACAAACACATCACATATTTCATGCTATATGCAACAACACTATCTTTAACATTAAATTATCATTAACATTTTCATCATTTCCAATGATATTATCTTTTAAATCGTCAGATACATCATAAATTTCTAAATAAGTAAGAATAAAGTTACAAATATCCGTTATTTTTATTTACAAATTATATAATTCATTATTTTTATCAATCATTTCAATATTCTCATGAAAAATATTGGTTACCACAAGCAAAGTGGTTTTTTCATCCGAATCAACACCTCTGCATTTTTTCTTTTATTAAATTTATCAATCGCTTATTCAATTTGCAGTATGCTCCTAAATTATTTTTCCGTATCCTGCTCATGAATGCTGCAAGCACTATTACAAATACGATTACCGCATTTTTAGACCCAAACACAATCATGAAGAAAGCCATGAATGAAATCATTGCAACAAACATTATCAATTTCTTTTTCAAAGCAGGATTCATATTACTCAATCAGTTAAATTTTTGTTAAAAATATATATAATTAAAGAATTTAATAATTATTTCTATGAATGATAATCGATGCAGTTGGGTAACTGATGATGAAATTTATATCAGGTATCACGATGACGAGTGGGGCATTCCAACACATGATGATAAGGAATTATTTGAAATGCTTGTTTTAGAATCATTTCAGGCAGGTCTTTCTTGGATTACTATTTTAAAAAAGCGTGAAAACTTCAGAAAGGCATTTGACGACTTTGATGTTCAAAAGGTTGCCTGCTATGATGAAGATAAAGTTAATGAGCTTTTGGAAAATGAAGGAATCATTCGCCATAAAGGCAAAATTACCTCATCCATCAACAATGCAAAGATATTTATAGAGATTCAAAAAGAGCTGGGAAGTTTTTCCGAATACATCTGGTCGTTTACAGATGGAAAAACTATAAAATCCGAGTTTAAAACAGAATCCGAACTATCCAAAAGGATTTCGAATGATTTGAAAAAACGTGGGATGAAATTTGTAGGTCCAACAATTATCTATTCGTATTTAGAGTCAATAGGCATTATTGACAATCACGAAGAAAATTGCTTTAGATTCTAATTAATTTATTATTTAATTAAAAAATAAGAGAGATAATCAAATTATTCTTCCAATAAAATTATATCTTTTGGGTCAACCTTTAAATACTTGGGAATAACAAATTCATGCTCCCGAATCTGTTTATCATATTTCCACCACAAACCATTTGGCAAAGTTATTTCCCATTCAAAAGGCATTTCAATTATAGTGGAATTTACTGTATCAATCACATTAACATCATCTTCTTCAGCAGCGGAAAAATCATGCGCCCTTATTACAATATGAGTAATAGTTGGTGAAATCTTTTCAGATACTTCAAATATAACTCCCCAATCTAAAGACTTAATATGATACTCATCTATAACTTCAATTTTAGAAATATTTTTACACCCTGTAAGTCTTGCAACTTGAACCTTTTTTGGATTTTCAAATATTTCATATGTATCTCCTTTTGCTATGATTTTGCCTTGATCCAATACAATAAGCTCATCACAAAACTGGAACGCTTCATCACGGTCATGAGTAACCATAATAGAAAATCCATCAAAACCTTTTAGCATATTAGCAAGTTCAATACGCAATTGTTCTTTTAAAAATGTATCTAAAGCACTGAAAGGTTCATCCAGCAATATCACATCAGGCCCATAAGCTAATATACGAGCCAAAGCCACTCTTTGCTGTTGGCCTCCAGACAATTGCCTAGGATATCTTTTTTCCAATCCTTCCAAATGGAAACGTTTAACCATTTCAGACACCGTATTCCCTTTATCATCTCCAGACAAGCCAATAACAATATTTTCTTCAACAGTCATATTGGGAAATAAAGCATAGTTCTGAAACAAGTACCCCACATTTCTTTTTTGAGGCTTTAGATTAATTCTTTTATTGGAATCAAAATAAACTGTTTCTTCATTGGTTTTTAAACTTACAATGCCCTCATCCGGAGTAACAATACCTGCAATAGATTTCAAGGTCATACTTTTACCGCAACCAGAAGGACCAAGAATACCCAAACGCCCTTTTTTCAATTCAAAATCAACATTCAAGTCAAATTCTTTAAGTTCCATTTGGATATCTACTTTTAACAGTTTATTCCCCATAATTCATACTCCGCAAAATATAAAAATAAATTAAATATATTTCTATTGTCATCAGATATTAAATTATTTCCATTGTCTTTCCTTACGTATGGAAACAAAATCCATGATGAAAATAGCTATAAATGATATGATAACAATAAATATCACATAATTAAAAGCATCACCCATATTACCTGCAGCTACTTCCGAATAGACTGCCATAGGGAGAGTTCTGGTTTGTCCAGCAATATTACCCGCAAGCATAGCTGTAGCACCGAATTCACCTAAACCACGAGCATAAGCAAGAATCCCACCACTAATAATACCCGGCAATGCATTTGCAAATAAAACTTTCCAGAAAATTTTCCACTCCGACATGCCCAAAGTACGACCGGCATCCAATAAGTTAGAATCCACTTGTTCAAAGGCACCTCTAGCAGAACGATACATTAAAGGAAAAGACATGACTACTGCAGCGATGACTGTGGCGGGCCATGAAAAAGCAATTTTCACAGCAAAAAAATCTATGAAAAACTTACCTATAGGCCCTCTAACACCAAAAATATACAATAGAAAGAACCCCACTACTGTAGGAGGCAATACTATTGGTAATGTAAAAATACCATCCAATGCAATTTTTATTGTGTCATTTTTCATCTTTACAATACCCCAAGCAACAATCAAACCTACGAAAAAGGTTATAAAAATTGATAAACTTGCAGTTTTCATTGAGATGAAAATGGGGGACCAATCTGTTGTCATGTCTTTATACCTTTAACATTTATTAATTATTCAATATGAATAATTTAATAGATAAATTTATTCATGAATAGTAAAACCATAGTCAACAAATACATCTTTAGCTTCCTTAGTTTGTAAGAAGTCTAAGAATGCTTTTGCACCATCTGGATTTGTGGCATTTTTAGTCTGAGCTACTGGGTAGATAACAGGAGTTTTCAAAGTACCGTTAGGAGCTTCACAAACTACCTTAACACCATCATCAGATTTAGCATCAGTGGAGTATACAATACCACAGTCAGCGGATCCTTGAGACACTTGGTTTAATACGGCAGTTACACTAGCACCTAAAGATAATTTAGGTTCAACAGTATCCCAGAGACCGGAGTTATTTAATACCTCTTGAGCATATTGACCTGCAGGTACAGATTCAGGATCACCAATAGCAATTGTGCCGTTTACATCTTTCAAATCATCAAATGAAGTTATATTGAGTTTTGAGTCTTTAGGTACAATTAAAACAACTTTGTTTTCTAAAAGTTGAACATTTGTACCGTTATCAATTAAGCTTTCATTGATTAATTTGTTCATTTGTTTGTTAGCAGCAGACATGAATACGTCTGTTTCTAGACCATTTTCAATCTGGGTTTGTAAATCCCCACTTGAAGCATA
>JAZUAV010000011.1:0-27766 GCA_045638165.1 Methanobrevibacter sp. | reverse complement strand
TTATAAAGTTTAAGAGAAAATGTCTAATTCTACATGAAAATTTAAAAATTTTTAAAATCTTAATTTTATTATTTCATTTTAAATAATTAAAAAATTAAAAACTAAAAAGAACAATGACACGATTTAAAATATTTAACCTTATACAGTTTTAAATTGAAAATTAAACAACATATTTAAATATTAATATAACATAAAATACTATTATAATAAATGTTAATTATTTATCATTATAAATTAACATAATGTTGTCAAAAATATAGGAGAGAAACTTATGATAGATCTCAATAAGATGTTTAAACCTGAATCCGTGGCTGTTATTGGTGCTTCCAATACTCCTGGAAAAGTAGGATACATCATTGTCGATAACCTTATCAATGATGGATTCGAAGGCGAAATATATCCAGTAAACCCAAAAGGTGGGGAAATCTTAGGAAAAAAAGCCTATGCAAACATAGGTGATGTTCCAGGAGATGTTGACTTAGTAATTATAACAATACCTTCCCCATTTGTGAACACCGCTGTTAAGGAATGTGGTGAAAAAGGTGTGAAAAACATGGTGGTCATTACTGCTGGATTCAAAGAAGTAGGCGGTGAAGGAGCTAAACTAGAAGCTGAATTAACAGCGCTTGGTAAAGAATATGGAATAAACATTATTGGACCAAACAGTTTAGGAATTACTGATTCACACACACCATTAAACGGATCATTTTCACAAATGATGCCTCCAACCGGAAATATGGCATTCATTTCACAAAGTGGAGCCATGATGGTAGCTATTATCGATTGGAGTGTAACTTCAGGTATTGGATTCAGTAAAGTTATAAGCCTAGGTAACAAAGCAGGAGTAAGCGAAATCGAATTATTGCAATACTTAGCAGAAGATGACGAAACCGCAGTTATCATTTGTTATTTAGAATCCATTTCCGATGATGATGACTTTGTAAGAACCATGAGAGAAACCGCAGTTAAAAAACCAATTATTGTACTTAAATCCGGTTCCAGTTCTGCAGGAGCTGCTGCTGCATCTTCACACACTGGAGCACTTGCAGGAAGTGACTTAGCATTTGATACATCATTCAGACAATCAGGAATCATGCGTGTAGAAACCATGGCAGAATTATTTGACTTAGGTTTAGCATTTTCCAAAGCACCACTTCCAAAAGGTGATAATGTAGCTATCATTACCAACGCAGGTGGTGGAGGAGTGCTTACCGTGGATGCAATGGAAAAAGTTGGTTTGAACCTTGTACAATTTGATGAAGAAACAACTGCTAAATTAAAAGAATGTGTTACTGATGAGGGTAGTGCTAAAAACCCTATTGATGTATTAGGTGATGCACCAGTAAGCAGATATAAAGAATCATTAGAAATTGTTTTAGGTTACGAAGATGTAGACAGCTTAATTATTATGGTATGTCCTACCGCATCAGCCGACCCTGATGGAATTGCACAAGCAATTTTAGAAGAAAGAAAAGAATTCGACAAACCGATCATTGTTGTAAATATGGGAGGACCATCATTTGAAGCAGCAAATGAAGCATTAAGAGAAAATGGAGTGCCAACTTACGTATTCCCTGAAACTGCAGTAACTGCACTTGAAGCAATGACCAGATTTGCAAAATTAAAAGAAAGAAGATATGATGATGTCGTTGAAAAAGTTGACGATGTTGACAAAGATGCTGTAAAAGCAATATTCGATAAAGTTAAAGCTGATGGAAGAGACACATTACTTGGTAGTGAAGCTTATGCAGTAGCTGAAGCATATGGAATTTCCGCAGCACCAATCAAATTATCAACTTCCGCAGATGAAGCGGCTCAACTCGCAGAAGAGATGGAATTCCCAGTTGTTCTCAAAATCGCATCCGATAAAATTTTACATAAATCAGATATCGGCGGCGTAAAAGTTGGAATCAGCAGTGCTGAAGAAGCAAAAGCGACTTATGAGGAAATTATTGCAAATGCTAAAGCTGCACACCCAGATATTGTCCCTGATGGTGTAGAAGTGCAAAAAATGATGGATTCTGGTGAAGAAGTCATTGTTGGAATGATTCGTGACAAACAATTCGGTCCTATGATTGCATTCGGTATGGGTGGAATCTATGTAAACCTTATTGAAGATGTTTCATTCAACTTGGCAAAAGGTTTAAGCTCCCAGGAAATCGAAGAACAAATCGAAAGTACTAAAGTATCCAAACTGCTTGCAGGATACAGAGGAGAAGCACCTTGCGATGTTGAAGAAGTTAAAGAAGCTATTAAAAGAGTAGCAAGATTAACTTTAGATTTCCCAGAAATATCCGAGCTGGACATTAACCCAATCTTCGTTTATGAAGAAGGTTCAAGTGCACTCGACATTAAAATTAAATTATAATTTCTCTATCCGAGAAATTAATTCTTTTTTTCTTTTTATTTTTAACTCATGTGATTAAGAAGTATTCATTAACCTTAACAAAACAGCCAAAGATTTTTCAATACAGATGGGAATGGTAATATGAATCGGGATTTGGAAAAAATTGGAATTACAACTGAAGAGAGATATGAATGCATCTATACGACAATTAGTCCTGAAGGCGTTAAAAACTCAGCTGCAATTGGCTTGAAGTATTTTGGTAGAGATGATGTAGGATGCAGAATATTTGAAGGCTCAAAGACTTTGGAAAACATTCAAAAAACTAAAAGATATGTTGTAAACATAACACAAGATCCATTAATTTTCACTAAATCAACACTTGACAGACTTCCAGAGGAATATTTCACCGATGATGAAGAAATTGCCATTCTAAAGAATGTAGGATCATATATTGTCGTTAATGTGGTAGACATTAATGAACAAAAACCAGAAAACATCCCAATTGACAATAACCAAAGCATATTTATGATTAAAGGTAAAATTGAAAAGATAGTCATTAACGATGAATGTATAAAAGCATTTAATAGGGCACTGCCGGGCATCATTGAATGTCTAGTCAATATTTCAAGATATAAAATAGTTGATGATGATAAAAGAATAGAATATATGCAAAGAGTTATTGAAAATGAAAGAATGATTTCAAGAATCGGCAATGAAAAGTCAAAAGAAATTATGAAACTAATAAAAGAAGAATACGAAAAAAATTAAAAAAAAGCATAGTAAATTAAACTATGCTTGCCAGTATAATTTATCATGAGGTATGGTCTTGTTTAAAATACCAATATCAACCTCAAGTTTTTGGAATGCGTCCACATCTGCTTTGAAATCTTTGTTAATACCAGAAATGAATGGGAAACTTTCTAATGAACTAGCTTCCAGATTAGCATCGGAAACAATATCATCAGGTAATAGTTTTACCACATCAGAAGATTTACCTTCGTTAATTTTCTCATTGATGAACTTGGTTGCATTTTCATGAATAGCAACAATATCTTTTACAGTGGCTTCATGATTTTTGATAAAGTCATCGGATGCTACAACCACACAGCATGGGTGCTTTGGCAATATTCCAGAAGAGTTTTCCAAAACAACATTATCACTACTGTTAGCTGCAATACTTACATAAGGTTGGAAAGTAACAATTCCATCAATTTGTTTGGTTTTTAAAGCATCATTCATTGAAGGAACTTTCATAGCAGAAATATTTAAATCATTAGTAGATAATCCATTTTCTTTTAAGTAGTATGTAAGTAAAACATATTGAATAGAAGCTTCACCAGGAGTTGCTATTGATTTACCTTTTAAATCAGCAGCAGAATTAATTCCAGAGTCTTTAGTTACAATAATTCCACTACCTTCAGTTTGAGCAGATGAAATGACCTTTACAGGCACTCCTTTTTCAACTGAAGATAAAACAGGAGCAATACCCACATATCCAACATCGACTTCACCACTAGCCATAGCAGTCATCAAGTCTCCACCATTGTTGAATTGAACAAGTTTAGTGGTAATATTCTTTTCAGCATATTTACCTTGAGCATCAGCTACAAATAATGCGGCATCGTGATCAGATGGTAAATATCCAATCTTTACAGTGTTATCTCCTCCACCACCTAAAAAGTCAAGGAAACCTGCACTGGCTGCACCCATTACTAAAAATGCAGTAAGTGCCAACACTAAAACAAATGTAATCTTTTTATTCATTTATAATCACCGTTTAAATAAGTTAACTTATTTACAGTATTACTTTAAAGTGAATACTATATATAAATTACCTTGATTCATATTAACAATTGTTATATTTTGAATCCCCAATCTTTAATTATTTAATTATACAGTATATAAATCTATTGAAAAAAAATAAAAGTAGTTAATATTTAACTACCATTCCAAAATATTTTATCCTGTGAAATTGGTTGCTTTAAAACACCCAAATCCACTTCAAGATTCATAAAGTCCATAACATTTTGTTTAAAGCCACCATCTAAACCTGAAATTAATGGAAATCCTGATAATGCTTTTTTCTCTAATTCAACATCACTTACGATATTGTCCGGCAATAATCCCGCAGCTTCATCAGTGTTGTTGTTGATGTAATCAGTAGCATTCTTATGGATTTCTAAAATCTTTAAAGTTTCATTCTGATTGTTTTGCAAGAATTTATCGGATGCAACAACAACACAGCATGGATGATTTGGCAAAATTTCAGCTGAGTCAACCAAAACATCTGCGCCATTTTCCTTAGCGATTGTTACATAAGGTTCAAAAGTAATCATGCCGTCAATCTTATTGGTTTTGAGCGCATCATTCATTGAAGGAACTTTCATGGCAGAAACTTTTACATCATCAATAGACATTCCATTCTGTTCCAAATAATATGTAAGCAACATGTGCTGGATTGAAGCTTCACCAGGAGTGGCTATTTTCTTGCCCGATAAATCAGATACTGAACTGATTCCGGAGTTTTTTGATACGACAATTCCTGACCCTTCAGTTTGAGCCGCTGAAATAACCTTTACAGGAACTCCCTTTTCGATAGATGACAATACTGGAGTGATTCCAACATAACCAACATCTACTTCACCACTGGCCATAGCAGTCATCAAGTCTCCACCATTGTTGAACTGAACCAGTTTAGTGGTTATTCCATTTTCAGCGAATTTACCTTGAGCATCAGCTACAAATAATGCTGCATCATGGTCGGAAGGCAAATATCCTATTGTTACAGTGTCTGAAGAACCATTCAATAAAAAATATCCTCCTGCAACAGCAATAACAACAACAGCTATAATAATTGCGATAATCTTATTATCCATGTTTTCACCAATTATTAATTATATTAAAAAAATTATTAAAGGTTTTGATTATGGTTGCCAAAAAGATAGACCAATGTATGAAGCCTCATGGTGAGGAAGGTATCGAGACAATTAAAAGAATGAATTTGAACCACAGGGACATTTCCGAATTTGCATTCGAATGCATTAACGTTAATGAAAATGATAAAATCATAGATATCGGCTGCGGCGGAGGGGTCAATATTGAAAAGTTTCTTAAATTGACAAAAAATAATGTGGATGGACTCGATTACTCTGATGTTTCAGTAGCCGAATCCATTAAAAGAAATCAAAGGGCAGTCGACGAGAAAAGATGCAGAGTCATACAAGCCAATGTCTGTAATATTCCCCTTGGAGATGAAAGCTATGATTTGGTTTCAGCATTTGAAACAATTTACTTTTGGCCAGACATTAAAAACACATTTAAAGAAGTTTTAAGGATTATCAAACCAAATGGACAATTTTTGATTGCTCAAGGAACGGATGGTAATCATCCTGATGATGAAACATGGCTAAATACAGTTGAAGGAATGAGCGTTTATACAGCTCAAGAGTTAGAAGAATATTTGCTTAATGCAGGATTTGGTAGTGTCAGCAGCTTTAAAAAAGAAAATGATTATATTTTGGTTGTTATCGCAAAAAAATAACAATACTTAAATATTAAATTAAACTAATAATATTATGAAAAAATAACTATTGTTATATTTTCATTAGATACTTATAAAATACTAAAAAACACATATAAAATTATTAAATAAAAACATAGGGATAAAATGAACTTAGAAGATAAAATAAATATTGTTAAAGATATTTTAAAAGGCAAAAAAGTAGCTTTTGGTTTTTCAGGAGGTGCCGATTCTACATTAATAGCCTATTTATCTTCAAAAGTTGCAGATGACACATTAGCAATTACTGTCGATAATCATTTAATGCCCACAGGTTTTGTTGAAAATACCAAAAAGCTTGCCGAATCCTTTGGAATAAAACATAAAATATTTGATATCAACTTTTATGGGGATGAGTATTTCTTAAGAAACGATGCAAATAGATGTTACACCTGCAGAAACCTGATGTATTCAAAAATTGAGGAAATCGCTGATGAAAATGGTTTCAATTTTATTTGTGATGGAAACAACATCAGTGACTTGGTAATTGACCGTCCAGGAATACTAATCACTTATAAAAAGAAATTTAATACACCATTCATTGAAGCGAAACTGACTTCAAAAGAGATACACAAATACCTAAATGACAATGATATTCCCTATTCAAGATCAACAACTTGTCTTGCAACCAGAATTCCAACAAATACACAAACCACTCCTGAAAAAATCGATAAGATTAGCTATTGCGAAGATTACATTCTTGCAAACACAAAATGTGAAATCGTGAAAATCAGGGATTTTGGAGAACTTGGTATTATTGAAGTGGATAACTTAAATGAATTATTCAAAGACAATAAATTTATTAACATCAACGATGAATTAAAAAGCAGAGGATTTGAAAAAGTAGCTTTAAATTTATCGAAAATCGATGATGATGAATACATTGACATCGACTATCATGAGGGTTCATTTTCATATCAGCTTCCATTTACAATAAACATTGAAACTACAAAGGAACAACTCAAAGAAGTTAATTTTTCAAGTGAAGAAAAAATTGAAGTTGAAAATATTGAAATATTTGAAAGCGGACTGATTAAAGGTTATGATTTAGAGACTTATGAAATTGCATTAGATGCATTTATGGAAATATTACAAAAATTAAGAAGAAATATATAAAAGGTGAATATACATGCCAACAAGATATATAGGTGATGGATACTGGGAAATAGCTTCCCGTCAAATGAGTATTGTAACAAGAAGTGAACAGAAAAGATTTAAAGATGCAAAAATCACAGTCATCGGCTGTGGCGGAATCGGTGGAGAAACCATTGAAATGCTTGCAAGAATGGGAATCGGCGAGCTTGTATTAGTTGATAAGGATGCATTTGACTTATCCAACCTGAACAGACAGACTTTGGCATCAATAACTGACTTGGGCCTTGACAAAAGTGCCGTTGCTAAAGAAAAAGTAAGATTGATAAACCCTTATGTTAAGGTTACCACATTCAATGAGCATGTTGACCAAAGCAACATTGACAAAGTCATCGGGGACTCAAATATTGTAATAGATGCTCTCGATAACGTTTTAACTAGAGTTATAGTATCAAGAACTGCAAAGAAAAAAGGAATACCTTACATCCACGGTGCAATACATGGAACTTTAGGCCAAATTACCGTATTTTTACCGAACAGCGAAAAGACATATGAAGAAATGTTCAATTTGCCTTCCATCGGAAAGGAATTGAATGATGAAACAATCGATGCATTAAAAAACGTGACTTCAGGAGTTCCACCAGTTATCGGACCTACACCAAATCTAATCGGCTGTCTTGAAGCATTTGAAGCTTATAAGATAATAACTGGAGTAGGTAAAGTTACCGTAGCTCCAAAAATATTGACATTTGACTTATTGGATTTAGGTTCATTCTCACTGGATGAACTTTAGGTCATCTATTTTTCCAAGTTTACTCTCTCAGGGGCAGTGAAAATTGTAAATCTATTGTCCCTGACAAAACCTACCATCGTAATATTGCCTGCACGAGCCACATCAATACCTGAAGATGCCGGTGCTGCATTCGAAATAATTATTGGAACACCAACTCTGATTACTTTTATTAACATGTCTGCAGGCATCCTTCCACTATACGATATATAACATTTTGAAAAGTCATAACCCTCTTTTGAGGCCGCCCCAATCACTTTGTCGACAGCAACATGGCGGCTGACATCTTCACGGATTATAATATTATCTTCAAATTTTAATTGTGCAACGTGAACCCCTGCCGTTTTCTGCCAAATTTTAGCTTCATCAGTTAAATGTTTGATATCTTCGATAATTTGGGTTGCATCTACCTTTAAATCTGATGTGTTCGGTTCGATTGTTTTTAGCTCTGATCGGATTCCTCCGGCATTATCGGAATTTACCCCCTGATATTCCAAAAGTCTACATACACAAGCATGTTCACAGTTTCCCTTTCGCTCTTGAACTATGCCTTCCTGCTCCAAGTCATCTTCAGGGCCATATACAAGTTTGGTGGTAATCAATACATTTGTTCCATCCAATTTGATTGATTCAATGTCTGAATAGTCTTTAATTAATCCTTCACCCAAACAATATCCAATCGTAAAGTCTTCCAAGTCTTTTGGATAAGTTGAAAACTTTCTTGGAGGCAAATAATCTATAAACAAGTAAGTATATTCATCATCAACACTGTTTTCCTTGATGGTTTTAAATTCACCATCATTCCATTGAATTACATCTGTTTGTCTTAAAAATTCCATGATTAATTATATTAACAATTGTTATATTTAAATTATAACAATTTTAAATATAATCGGAAAAATAAAATAATATTATAAATCATAAGTTGATTGCCATGTTTACCTATCCAAATGTATTAAAACGAAAAGATCTTAAAAAAATTTCCAAATATCACTGCGATGATAAAATAAAAGATGCATATATCAAATATCTATCAAATTACTCATTTGAAGACTTTGTTAAATATTGTGAAGACAATAATGATAAAGATCTAGAAGATTTGATTTTTAAATTCACAGATCTGCAATTAGAAAGATTTGAACCGAATTCTTTGATTTGGGTTTCACATGTGATGATTAATTTCATGATTTATTTTGAAGTAAATTTGGATTATAACGAATATTATGACGCTTATGCATCAGCACTCCAGTTAACAGTATTGTCCTTCGCCATGAAAATGACATTGGACAAAATTTCTTTTGACGAAGTTCCATTTCCACAACATTCCAAAGTTTGCTTTGAAAAATTATTTGATAAAAGCCCTGATTTTAAATTCAATTTAGAAAAAGACTGTAACTTGGCCTATAATTCATATAACACCCATTTTGATTTTACAAGCGAAGAGTTTTACTCAAAAATCGAAAAACACTTTGATGAATGCGGTTATTAATAGTTTTTTGGTTAAAAAAAAGAGTAAAAAAGAATTATAATAATTCTTTTCTCAAATCAATAGTATCCTTTAAATCAGGCCCAGTTGAAATGATTGTAACTGGCACACCAGTTTCAGTTTGTATATCTTCAATGAAAGCTTTAGTTTCAGCAGATAACTCACTGTAATCTTGTACACGTGCGCAATCAAACAATTTGTCGACACAAGTCAAAGCAATTTGAGTTGCACCATTGATTCTGCAGGATTCTTTTGCAAGGTCCATGTCAAAGTAACCGATTCTTCTACGTCTTCCAGTTACAACACCATATTCCTCAAGACCTTTGCTTTCTGCTTCTTCTTGAGTCATTTCTGTTGGGAACGGACCTTCACCAACACGAGAAATATAAGATTTAAATACATTAATAACTTCATCGATTTTAGTTGGTCCAACTCCCACATCAGCAGCAAATGTTGATGCAGTAGTGTCTTTACTTGTTACGAATGGATAAGACCCATAATAAAGGGAAAGTGCAAAACCTTGTGATCCTTCAATAAATACATCTTCACCATCATCAATAGCTTCATTGACAGCAAGTGAAACATCGGCAACATATTCTTCAAGTTCCGGAATATCGCGTGCCAAATCGATAGTTCTCATTACACGATCGGAATTGGCCGGCCCACATCCTGATCCGGTACTTCCAATCTTTTTAGCTAAATGTTGTGAGCTTTTATCTCTTGACATATGATCTTCACTAATTATTGCACATCTCGGATCAACAGTCATTCTTTCTTTAACATTATATTTTTTTAAGTCTTCAAATTCTTTAAATAACACATCCGGATTTACTAAAACCCCCGCACCAATCATGAGTTTAGCATCAGTGTGTACAAAACCGGATGGGGTTAATCTTAAACCATATTTTTCTCCGTTGAATTCAACGGAATGCCCTGCATTTGGTCCTACTCCTGCACGAGCAATTATATCAGGTTTATCAGCATCACAAAGGTAAGTAATACATTTTCCTTTACCTTCATCACCCCATGCTCCACCAACTAAAATACTACAAGTCATTTAATAACTCCTTAAATATTAATAATCATTGAAAATTAAAAAATTTCCATACCACTAATAATTTATTTTTACTAATTAAAAAGTTTTTCCAATAAGATTATCAAATCTATGAAAAAGATTTCATATAATATAAATATTATATTTAATAAAATAATATTCATATAATTTATAAACTTAAGGTAATTCGCATGCATGTTGAAAAACAATTTAGAGAATTAGAACAAATCGAAGAAATACGAATTTATAACATTGACCGCGACAAAATATTTAACGATGTTGCTCCTGTTAAAAAAACTGATAAAGTTCGTTTTAGCAATGTTATGAAACATGTACCTTCCGACATTAATGTTTTTTTACCGACGGATGATGGGAAAGATTATATTGTCGAGAGGATAGGCTGGAATTTACTCGAAAGGCTCAATTTAACACCAGAAAAGGTGGAAGGCCGTAAATTTAGCCAAATTTCTCCATTTTATTTCGAAATATTTAAAGATGCTTTTGAAGAAGTTTGTGAAACTGGAAAAACAAAAGCAATGAGAATGTTTTATTATCGCAGCGACAAAATACAAACACTTTCAAATATCCATATACTTCGTGATGAAGGAGAAATTTATATAATTTCCGATCTAAAGACCACTTCTGATGATATGAGTAAATCCCCAGAAGAACAACAGAGAGAGGATGATGAAAATAAAGCTACACTGATTGAATACTTCTCACAAACTGGGAGCTATTACAAAGCACATGATGAATTCACATGGACTCCCGGAATTTACAATATCATCAATCGTTCCAAAGAATCAAAGGATTCATATTACAATATCATTTTTGATTTGGTAATTCCAGAAGACAAGCCCCTTGTTGAAGAATTACTCAAAACTATGAGCCCTGAAACCGATACTTACGAAAATATCATTCGTATTAAAACATCCGGAGGCCATATCAAATATTTGGATACTTATCTTTACTCCAAATTTGATCAAAATGGTGAAGAAATAAGCCAGTACGGTTTATTCAAAGACATCAGTCTTGATTCACACAAACACATGACAAGACCGGTTGACTTCATGTTAAATGGATTCAATCATAATTCCAAGTTATCTCTGCTTGTTGAACCATTAAGCAAAAGATATGAATTTAGTGAAGGATTCTATAAACTGATTGAAATCCCTAAAGACAAATACATCCATAGCAGAGACGTTATCAAAAATATTGTCGAAGAGGATGTGAGAAAAGAGATTGAAAACTTAATTGATGGCGAAATTGACGAAGTTAATAAAGTATTTACATACAATGTCAATGGAAATAAAGAAAACCCAAAAATATGCGAATTATTCATTGAACGTTTTAAATATGGTAATCAAGAACATAGTATCGGATTTTTAACCGACATTACTCTTTCACGCAGAAAACAACAAGAATTAATAAAATCAAATGCAACTAAGAATATTTTAATTAAAGAAGTTCACCATAGAGTTAAAAACAACCTGCAAGTATTGAACAGTTTCTTAAACCTTGAAAGAAGAGAATATGGAGATAACACAAATCGTATTTTAGACAATATGCAGGCACGTTTGGCTTCTCTTGCTCTACTTCACGAAAAAACTTACAATACTGAAGATTTTATTAATATTAATCTTGAAGATTACATGAAAGACCAAGATTCAACATTAGAAATGCTATTTAGAGCAAAAAACATTGACTTTACATCTGAAGTTGACCCTGAAATCCATCTTTCAATAGATGTGATTACACCACTGCTTTTAATAGTCGATGAATTAACAATGAATGCAATCAAACATGCATTCCCTGACCCGGATATGCCTAATAAAACAATTTCTAAAAAAATTGATTTTATTGATGAACACATCTGCGAGTTAATACTGAGGGATAATGGAGTTGGACTAAAAGACCCTGATGCCCTAATCAACCATAATTTAGGTTGGGAGATAATTAATAACTTAACTAGACAAATAAACGGAGAACTTGAAATTTTAGACTGTGAAGTGGGAACTGGATTTAAAATAATTTTCCCAGTGAACTTTGAGCATACCATCGCATACCATCGAGAAATATGGGAGGCTGAATCAAATGAGAATTGAAAAGACCTATCGTAAACTAGAAGATACTGAAGAAGTCAGAATTTACGATATTAAAGAAAGTGAGTTGTTCCAACAAGTTCCACAAGAATTTGAAATGCCATACACACCATTTGAAGAAACACTGAATCATCTCAGTAACGACTTAGATATCTTCGTACCCTATAATAACGGAAAAGACTTTATTGTCCACAGATTGGGGTTAAGTGCCCTTGTAAGAGGAAATATTAAACAAAGTGATGTAGCAGGACGTTTACTCAGTAAAACCTCTCCGGGCTTTTACAATGTTTTAAAAGAGCCATTGAAAGAAGTATATGAAACTCATAAAACTAAAAAGATGAGATTCTATTATCATTTTCATGAAAAGCTAGCTAGATTTTCAAATGTTAAAATCATTTATGATATGGACAAACTGATTTTGATTTCTGACCACAGAGACAATCGTGAAACTAGCCTACATGTTCCTGATGAAGACCAGTTTGATGAAAAAGCTAATCTGATTGAATACTTCTCACAAACAGGAAGTTACTACAAAATCAAAGACAGATACTCATGGACACAAGGTATCTACAATATCATTAACAGGGGAAGAGAAGAAAACGATGAGTACTATAACATCGTTTATGACTTGGTAATCCCCGAAGATAAACCGTTACTCGAAAAAATGCTTAGAGAAATGGACAATGGAAGAAGTAACTACGAAAGTGTTGTTAGAATTAGAACTGATGATGGTATATTAAAATATATTGAAATCAATCTTTACTCCAAATTTGATGAAGATGGATATCTGTTAAGTCGTTATGGTTTAATAAAAGATGTAAGTACCGATTCAAGTAGAAAAATGACAAGGCCTGTCGATTTCCTACTTAAAGGATTTAAAAACAATAAAAAGTTAGCATTGCTCATTGAACCTTTAAATGTAAAACAGTATGAATTCTCACAAGGTTTCTATCATCTTATTGAGATATCTCCAGAAGAATATCATCACTCACGTGCAGTTATTCAAAATATTGTAGAAGAGGATGTAATAAACAATCTTATTCTATTAATGGATGGACAAATCAACGAACTTGAACAAACATTCACATACAACGTGAATGGGGATGAAAACAACCAAAAAATGTGTGAAATATACATTGAAAAGTTTGAATTTGGTTCAGAAACCCATAGTATAGGATTTTTAACCGACGTTACTGAAGAAAGGACCAAACAACTAGCATTAATGGAAGCTAACGAACATCAAAAAGTATTGATTAAAGAGGTTCACCATAGGGTTAAAAATAATCTGCAAGTGCTTAATAGTTTCTTGAACTTGGAAAAAAGAGCATATAAAAATAAACCAAATATAATCATTGACCATATGCAATCAAGATTATCTTCACTTGCTATCCTTCACGAAAAAACCTACAACACAACTGACTTTAAGAATATTAATTTAAAAGAATACATTGAAGATCAAGACAGCCAATTACGTGGTTTAATTGGGTTAAGAGATAGAATTGACTTTGAATCTGAAGTTGATGACGATCTTGTTTTAACAATCGAAGTTATTACACCGTTACTGCTTGTAATTGATGAATTAACTATGAATGCAATTAAGCATGCATTCCCCGACAAAACAATGCCTAATAAGAAAATCTTCAAGAAAATATATAAAATTGACAATGAGAATGCTCAATTAATACTTCAGGATAATGGAGTAGGCATCGACGACCCTGATAAAATTACCAAAAATCTAGGTTGTGAGATTATTAAAAATCTCACAAAACAACTGGATGGGCATATCGAATTATTCCAACATGAAAACGGAACTGGTTATAGATTAACATTCCCAATTATAATGGAGCACACTATAGAGGGATAATGTTTTAGAGGATTGAAACAAAATATGGCTAAAAGTTTAAATAAAATAAACAACATAAAGAAAAAACTGTTATAAGAGGCAATAAAATGAATGAAAGAATATTAGTTGTTGAAGATGAAGCAATTACTGCATTAGATTTAAAATACAGTTTAGAAGAATTAGGTTATGAAGTAATCGATACTGTTGATACTGGTCAAGCTGCTATCGATGTTGCAGCTGAAAAAGTACCAGATGTTGTTTTAATGGATATAAAGTTAAAAGGAGATATGGAAGGTATTGAAGCTGCAGAAGTTATCTCCGAATTTAGAATACCAATCATTTATTTAACAGCAAACACTGATACAGACACCTTTGAAAAGTCCAATGTCAAAGGATCATACGGATTTGTATCAAAACCATACGACATAAACAAATTAGATAAAACTCTCAAAATAACAATCAACAGAGCAAAATTAGAAGAAGATAAACTAAATGATGCAAGCGGCTTCACAGAATAAATGGATTTAAATGACTGAATTAGAATTAATCAAAGGGAAGCCGAAAATATTTACCATCAGCTCCGACGAGTTCTTATTATCTCAGATAAAAGAATATGTCGAAGATTATGATTATGAAGATTGGGGATCAGCATCTGAAACGGAGGATATTTTCAAAAAATTAGATAAAATATCCCCTAACCTGATTTTTCTAGATACTGAAGAAGAAGGTTTGGATTTACTTAGTTTAACTACAGACTTAGAACTTTTTAATGTTCCAATCATCATTATTGTAGGAGCTCTTTTTGATGCAACCATCGATAAATTGTTAATGAGCAATCCTTTCGGTTATTTATTAAAACCACTTGATAAAGACGAACTTCAAAGAGCCATGGCTGTTGCTCTCAAGAAACATGAACAAAATATTATAAATGTTAAATTAGCTCAAGACAAAATCAGAGAAAAGAATATTGAACTAATGATTGAAAAATCAGACTCCAGCTTGCTTTTGGTTTTATGTATTGCATTAATTATAATAGCTATTTTAAGTAGAAATGCGACTTGGCTTCAATGGGTACTTTTAGTCCCTACATTTGCGATGCTTGTAAATTCTATCGTCAGCGCAAAAAAGCAGAAAAAAGTCGTTAAATATAATGATGATGAGATTCCTTTTGTAAGTATTTTTATCCCAGCGCATAACGAAGAACACACTATTGAAGCAACTGCTAGAAGCGTATGTAACTCAGATTATTACATTGGCGATGAAGCTCAATTTGAAGTAATCGTTATCAATGATGGGTCTACAGACAGCACTGGTGAAATCCTTGCTAGCCTAAAAAAGGACTTACCACAATTAAAAATAGTAACAAGACACCCCCCAAGATCAGGTAAAGGTAAAGGTTTCGTATTGAATGATGCTTTAACTTTATCCAGAGGAGAAATTATTGGTGTTTTTGATGCAGATACTCAAATTAAACCGGATTATCTAACCACTATTGTCCAATATCTTAACGGAGATATTGATGGAGTGCAATCAAGAGTTAAAATGTGGAATAGAGATGAAAACTATTTAGCCCGTATGCAACATGTGGAATTTGCCAGTTTCGGAAATACATTAACTGCAAAAGATAATCTAGGAAGTACCGGGTTTTTAGGTGGAAATGGTCAATTCGTTAAAAAATCATCAATCATAGAATCCGGAAGATGGGACGGTTTCGCTGTAACTGAAGATTTAAATTTAGCCATTAAAATAATGCTTAATAATGGAAAGATACGTTACTGTGGAGAATGTGCAGTATATCAAGAAGCAGTAACTGAATGGAGAGCATTTTTCAGACAAAGAGTTAGATGGGCAATTGGTAACTTTGAAACTTTATTCGTATACTTGCCTCAGATTTTAAGAGCAAAAATATCAATTGCAAGAAAGTTCAATATTATAGAACACATTTCATTTTACAGTTTTAACTTATTAATCTTCTTCGGATTTCTTGTTACAATACTTAATGCAATTTCCTGGTTCTTTTTCCATGATTTTACCGTTATTAGAATGGAAGCACCATTTATGGTAGGATTTTTATCCATGATTTCATTTTTCCCAGGCATTATTATTGCACTTTCAAGAGATAAACCTACAATAACTGAGTTTCTAAAAGACTTAATTAAATATTATATTTATTGTTTCCATTTAATTCCGTTGTTTTTCATGACAATGCATACTATGATGACCCGAAAAGAAAGGAAATGGGCAAAAACTGAGCATAAAGGGAGAAAAGACCAATGAGGAAAAAAGACATACTTCATGCAGTAATAATTATTATTATCATTATATTTATTGCAACAAATATCAATGCAATCAATAGTTTTTTAAGTCTTAAAACTGATAAAACTGTTGAATTTGGACACAGTGCAACTGTTGTTCCTGAAGCATGGAATACAACTGAAGAATTAAATTTAACAAATGAATCTAAAACTCCTAATGCGATTACAAATGAATATGTCTACATAGACCACTGGGATGATTGGCCAGAAGACCATATTACGTCAATCTCGGAAGCAAAATTTAGGGCCATGGAAGATGGTGGTTATAAAGTTCTTAAAACCGAAGACATTACCTTAGGCGGATTAGCAGTTTCAAAGCAATTCTTTACAAACCCATCAAGAGACACAGATACTATTTGGAACCATATTGGTGTTAATTATGTTTTCCATACCCAGGATACAAATTATGCAATCCAACTTCACTACTTTACAGACCACGACTACAATAACACAACATTCTTAAAAGAAGTCGATTATCGTATTGAAGATGATCTCGCCAATATTCACAATAAGGAATATAACGGATTTGTCTCAGGTGTTAGGGATATCTATAATTTCATAATGTCCTTCACCTAATCTTCTTATTTTATTAAAAAAAAAGATTTGATAACTTTAACACTTGTTTTAAAAAAAAAATAGATTAAATAAAAAAAAGATAGATAAAAAAAATAACAATGATTATTTTGGATGTAGGGGATGATTTTCACACATCGGATCTTTAATTATGTTTCTTTTAAGATGATATCTCAAAAAGTATAACATCCATTGATTTGACAGTTCTCTTAAAGAGGCATCATCTAACCTTTCATATTTAGTAAAGAAATCCATTTGGTTTCCACCAATAACAATAGCTATTTCTTTTGTTTTAATTAACATGAAAAAGTCATTTCTAATATTATGAATACTGAAATCATCAACAACAGAAATGCTTTTTTCTTTTTTGTAATCATAGAAAAATGTGTTGAGATATTCAAAATCAATGAACTTGAGATCTTCAATTTCAAATAAAACCTCTTCACTCAATAGTTGATTTTTGAAATTGTATTTAGATAAAAATTCAATATCCCAGATATTGTTGTAAAAAACTGTGAAAAAAGAATCAAGTGCAAAACGAACTGTAAGAGAAAAAGCATCAGTTTCTTTTGGAACTCCCAGTTCAACATCCTTAAATTCCAAATAAATTGAATCTTGAGATATTTCTATAGAAGTCAATTTTCCTGAATTAATAATTACATCACGAATTAACTTAAGTGACCTGCCATTCATTTTAACACCTTTATAAAAGTATTATACGCTCCTTCAATTTCATATTCCTTTTCATCATCATAAGATTTATCCCAATTAAACGAGATTAATTCAATTTGGTTGTTAATAGTTTCATCCCAATTTATCTTAAATCCTTCACGATTTAAATATTGATATACAATTTTACCAATCTCTAAAGCTTTATCCTCATTGTTTTCGAAATCCCCGAAAGTGATTTTTAATTTGTTTTCATATATTGCTTCTTCAATGTCTTCAAAAGTATAAAAACAAAACCCCTTAGGAGTGAACCTATTATTACGTAAATGAACAAACAATTCAAATGCGTCCTGAACTCCTTCCTCAATATCATATCCGCAATTGTGAATAGCAACAATATTTTCATTGGCAAGTTCATTGAAAGTATTTTCAAGTCTGTTAAAATTACTGTTGTTAAAATCATTTAAAGAAAAATCAAATTGAGAAAAATCAATATCCTCCTCAACAAATTCATCTTCCAATATTTCAAGGATATCCTCTTCGCTGAAAAAACCAGATTTAGTGAGTGTGTCTAACATGACTTCTATCTCTTCAACCAAATCCGGATTCATGCTATCCCTATTCCTCATCTCCAAATATTATAATACGGGTAATGTTTCCTCTTTCTGTAAAACCAGCCATGACACGGCTTTCCCCAATTTTGGCTAGTGCAAAATCATCATGAGGCTTGAACCCATATCCTTTAAGTTTTGTATAAGCTTCAAATGCAATTTTTGGATAAATATTATAGTTCTTCTGGAAATTGTAGAAGATGTCTCTGAATTTTCTTACAGAATTATTTTCTTTAATCAAATCTGATTTAATAAGAACAAATATGTCAATACCATCTTCTGATACTGCATAATATCCGTCCATATTCAATATTGAAGTTGAAACCATAGCTAATGTATGGCAGTCATTGAAATCAGAATTGATTGCAGTTGAATTGAATGCCGGGATATCAAATTCGTCTCCAATAGCTTTCATTTGTTTTGATGATTTAATCAAATTTTCTCCAAATATATCCTCATTATCCCATGCCCAGGACCATTGCCTTAAATCCTGAGAGAAGAACCCTAAAACTTGAACAGGAAAAACAATATCACCAAAGGATAGAATACCTTTTTCAATATCCAAATCGCCAATTTCATCACCAATCAATTCAGAAAGATTTTCTTGTTTATCTAAAGCTAAAGCACCATACTTTGATAATATCGTTTTAAAAGAATCTTCTTTTTCAATAGTTATTGGTTTTTCAATTACTTTCAATATAAACACCTAAAATTCTAATTTTGAAATTCTGTCCATTGCCTCTTTAGTATTTTCCAAAGTATTGAATGCAGTAAGCCTTAAGTATCCTTCACCACTAGGGCCGAATCCAGAACCTGGAGTTCCAACTACATTAGCTTCATTTAACAATAAATCAAAGAAGTCCCATGAATCCATGTTATTTGGAGTTTTTACCCAAATATACGGTGAACTAACCCCTCCATATACTTCAAGGCCAATGTCAGTTAAGCTTTCTCTGATAACTTTTGCATTTTGCATGTAATAGTCTACAACTTCCTTAATTTGCTTTTGACCTTCAGGAGAATAGGTTGCTTCGGCGGCCCTTTGTACAGGATATGATGCTCCGTTAAATTTGGTAGTTTGTCTTCTGTTCCATAATGGGTTAATTTCCACTTCATTTCCTTCACTATCATATCCGATTAACTCTTTAGGAACAACAGTATAAGCACAACGGGTTCCGGTGAAACCTGCTGTTTTTGAGAAGCTCTTGAATTCGATAGCTACTTCTTTAGCCCCTTCGATTTCATAGATACTGTGAGGAACATCATCTTCAGTTATGAATATTTCATAAGCTGCATCGAATAAAATTATTGCCTTGTTATCTATTGCATAATCAACGAATACTTTTAATTGATCACGTGTAAGGGTAGTTCCTGTTGGATTATTCGGATAACATAAATAGATAATATCTACAGGTTCGGATGGAAGTTCGGGAACGAATCCATTTTCTGAATTACATTTAATGTAAGTCAATCCTTCATACATGCCGTCATCCTGCATTTCACCGGTTCTTCCAGCCATCACATTTGTATCTACATATACAGTATAAACAGGATCGGTTACTGCAATCTTATTGTCAATGCCAAAGATTTCCTGGATATTTCCGGTATCACATTTTGCTCCATCACTTATGAATACTTCTGAAGTATCCAAATCAATTCCATATTTATTATAATCATTTTCAATAATTGCTTTAGCTAAAAATTCATAACCCTGTTCTGGACCATATCCCATAAAAGTATCTGCATCTCCCATCTCACCAACAGCCATGCGGAATGCATCAACAACAGCTGGAACTAACGGTTTAGTTACATCACCAATACCCATTTTAATTACATCAGCATCAGGATTTGCCTGGCTAAACTCTGCTTCTCTTCTTGCCACTTCAACAAAAAGGTAACTGCTTTTCAACTTAAGATAGTTTTCATTAATTTTAACAACCATAATTAATCCTCATTAACATTAATCTAATTTATATTTTATTTTTGAAATATATAAAATGAATGATTAATCAAAATTTTTTAAAAAATAATACTTATTCTATCAAATATGAAAATATTTAAATTAACTACTTTACATAAATATAAAATACTATTAATTCAAAAAAAATAGAAGTTGGAAATATGAATGGAATAACAATTATAATTTGGGTAATAATCGCAATAATTGCCATTATCGCCATAATAATGGTCAAATTGCATTATAAAGAAGACAAACTTGCAAACAATGATGGAACAACATTGGAAAATTCTGAATCAAGGAATAAAGTAATTAATGCTGGAAAAAATTTTTTATCTAGAAATAATAATGATTCCCAATCCACTCATAACCAACTTAATCAAGATTATTCCGATGACTTAGTAAACAATATCTCATTTAATGACATCTATGAGGAACCTGTTGTTTACGAAGTTGAAAATAATAACAATACCTATAATAATATTGAATTTGAATCTCAAAATCAAGTACTTATTAATTATGATAATACTGTTGAGAAATTTCAAGAACCAATCAAACAAAGCCAGATGGATATTATGACCCAAAATAACAACCCTAACAATGAAAAACATGAGTTAAAAGATTTATTCACTATTGATGAATTGATTAAAGAATCCAAAAGAAAAGATAGTGAAAGAAAAAGAGAAACACATAGTGACGATGATGAAGAAATTAACGAATTAAAAGAAAGCATCAAACAAAGACAAGAAAAGAATTCTGAAGAGAACCTTATCGAAGAAATAACTGGCAACGAAGAAGAAACAAATACTGAGTTGATTAATGAAACTAAAAATGAAGTTGCTGATGCAAAAGAAGAAAAAACAGAAACAATCAACGACATAATAAACGAAACAGATAAAGCAGAAACTGTTGAAGAAGAAACAATTAACGATTTAATTGGTAGTGATGATGCTTCAGAAGAAAAAGTCGAAACTGAAAACATGGACAGTGAAACTCCAATTATTACTTCACAAGACATTGCCGAAGCTATTAACACTGCATCTCAGGAAGCTGAAGAAGAACCTGAAAGCATCTCTGAAAGTTCCGGAATAACTGATATTTTACTTGATAACACCGAAGAAGAAGCTCCTGAAGAAGAAATTAAAGAACCAATACTTAAAACTCCAACTAAAGTTGATGAAAGTAAATCAGATTATGAATTTGGAGCTGACATTAATGATGGTGATGTATTTGGCAAATATGAAAATGATTTAGATTACAGGAAAGACCTTGCCAAAATCACAAATACAATTAAAGGTTCTAAAATATTCAAAGATGTAAAAGAAAGACTTGTTGTTTCCGAACCAAAACAAGAACCAGAATATAATAATTTTGAGTATAATAATCCTGAAGAGAATTTCATTAGAAATGTGAATGAATATGAAGATGATTATGCACCGATTATAAATGAAACCCATGCTGATTTTGAAGCAACATATGAAGAATTCCATAAAGATGAATTCGATGAAGGATTAAGACAAGAGAACACCAAAAAAGTATTTGAAATTATTAAAGATACTCCTAAAAAACCTGTCGAATCAAAAATCGGATCAATTAAAGATAAACCTTCAAGAGATAACCTCAAAATCCAAATTAACAACAATGAAGTTGTTCTTAAAAA
Organism: Methanobrevibacter sp.; assembly: GCA_045638165.1. Taxonomy (GTDB): domain Archaea; phylum Methanobacteriota; class Methanobacteria; order Methanobacteriales; family Methanobacteriaceae; genus Methanocatella. The sequence goes on along the minus strand of JAZUAV010000011.1, from coordinate 5,708 downwards.
AGGTGATGAAATTATATTCAACCATTTAGGCGAAACCTATTCAAGTCAGGTTTATGCCATCAATGGTGACGACATTTCTGTAAAATACAGAAGACAAAAAATTACCATTAAACCATCAGATGTGAAAAAAGTATACTGAATACTTTTTTTACCATTTCTATTTTTAAAAAAAAAAGATAATGGAAGATTAATCTTCTTCATTTAATCTATAACTGCCATTTTCAACTATATATTTTGGAACAATGATTTTTAATGAACGAATAACATCCAAATAAAAATCATCTAATTCTCTATCAGCATAAGGATAGGTGTATTCAAAGATATATAAGTTATTATCTTCCACATATAAAAATTCGTTGCGACGAATCTCATTTTCCCCATCTGAAAACGAAGATACAATCATATAATAAATATCATCATTAATAGGAATGAAATCTGAAGCTATTAAATTAATTTTAGGATTATTTTGAATGTTATTTTCAATATCTTCCTTTATAGCTGGAAGACCAACTAATGTGGGAGTAGTTGAGAATTTAATGGACATCGGAATAGCAGTATTTACTAAATACATGTCATTAAATTCATCTTTAGTCGCAATGGGTTCAAAATCTTCAGGCATTTGAAGTGTTGCAAATCCATTTGAAAACATTGTCATCAAATCACCTATTTATGCGCATAATAGAATACCAATTCATCATCTTTTACTTCATCAAGGCGAGCAAAACCAACTCTTTCAAACTGAACTACATCTCCAACTTTCAAATCTTTAAGTGCGCTTTCACCAAGACCTGTTTTTATTGATGCATCATCCATAACAACTTTAACATTCACATTTTCTTCAACTGGAACCCATTGGATGATTCTAGCTTTAACTTCACGTGCATCTTCAAATGAAGTGGAATGATATGTTATCTTATCCCCATCAATTTCAACATTGACAGCATCCATCAATCTGAAAATTCCATCCTTGACATCTTTTTTAGCAAGATATGCCTTTCCATCAAATGGCAAGACTCGATTGCCCCTATCCAAGTGGTCTGCATGAAGTGGCCTTTCAATATCAACTTTTCCATCATCGTAACCGTCAACAGTAATTTCCACAGGTTCTTCGCAGAAGAAATATCTATTGGCTATAGGTTCTAGGAAACTGCGATTCAATCCATAAATCTTTTTCCAGCTAATTGCTGAATCGGCCATTTTAACACCGATTTCAGTGATTAAATTATAAATTGTTCTTGGATCAATACCCCTTCTTGCAATGGCTCTTAGAGTACCGAGTCTTGGGTCATCCCATCCGGAGTAAGTTCCATCTTCAATTCCTGCCATTGCTTTGGATGTTGAAAGTGCGATATCTTCCATTTTAAGTCTTCCATAGTGTATATACTTCGGCACATCCCATTCCATTGCATCATATAAATATTTTTGTTTTTCAGTATTTGCCAAATGGTCTTTTCCTCTTAAAACATGAGTTAAACCCATCAAATGGTCATCTACTGCAACAGAGAAATTCATCATTGGATAAATTCTGTATTTATTTCCTAAACGAGGGTGGGTTTCATCAACTAATCTCATAGCTACCCAATCTCTAATTGCAGGGTTTTTATGATTAATATCTGTTTTAACTCTAAGCACTGCCTCTCCTGCTTGCATAGTGTCGAATTTTTCCCAAAGTGCCAAATTCTCTTCTACACTATTGTCTCTGCATGGACAAGCTTTGCAGTTATCTTTAAGCTCTTTAAAGGTTGCCCCATCACAGGTACACATGTAAGCAGCGCCCTTTTCAATCAATTGGCGGGCATAATCATAATAAATCTCAAACCTGTCTGATTGATAAATTACTTCATCAGGATTTATTCCTAACCATTTTAAATCCTCAGGAATCATCTCATAAGCAGGTTCGTATACTCTTTTTGGATCTGTATCTTCAATCCTTAAAATTAACTTACCGTCATGTCTTTTTACATATTCTGCATTTGGAACTGCTGCTCTTGAGTGTCCAATATGTAGAGGACCGCTCGGATTTGGGGCGAAACGTAACACGATATTCTCATGAGTTCCAGGGAGCTCTTGAAGACCAGTTTCTTTTGCTTTTGGCTTTTTATCTTCGACTTCAACGCCTAACTTTTCCATTTCACTAGCTTGCTCTTCAGGACTTAACGCATTGACTTTTGCAACTATTTTGCCTGCTAACGGCCCTATTTCTTTAGCTTTACTTCTAAGTTCCGGTTCATTTGACATTATTGAACCCATTACGGCTCCAGGATTTGCGCTTCCTTTATGTTTAGCCGCATTCAATAAAGCATGTTTGAAAACAATTTCTTCTAAATCATTCATTTAATCATCACATTTAATTAATTAACAAAATAAGCAATAAGTAAGTGTTTACCCACTACACTACTATTTAAGATTTCAACATAAAAATAGTTAATGTTTTTAAAACAATAAAGTCAAAGTATTAATGAGAGTAGTTGGGAGTTTACATAAAACACTAGGTTGATATTATGAGTGATGCTGTTGAAAAAGCAAAACAATACATTGATGATGGAAATTATGATGAAGCTCTCAGAATTGCTAGAAAAAGGCATGGACGAGATGATATTGACTCCTATTTAAACATTTTAGATTTATTGATTGAAAAAGATTACCTGCTTGGTCTGGAAGAAAAAGGAATGTATTATCAGTATTATGACCCGAATCATGATGACGGCGATTATGGTGAGAAATACTTTGATGAATATCTTGAAAAGCAGCCAAAATCAATTAACTTGATTTGTGATAAAGCAATGTCTAATTTTAACAAAGGGAATATTGGCGAGGCACTAGATTTTATGGATAAAGCTTACAGGGAATACGAAAATTATTCCCAAGTGGAAAAGCCAAGAATTTCTAAAAAAGAAGTTAAAATGGGTAAAATTGAGCTTTTAGTTCAAGCAAAAAAGTATAATGAAGCTTTAAGTGAATTGAATAGCTATGAAGATGAATATGGCAGCGATGAAAAGCTAGATTTATATAAAGGCCAGATGCTTCAGAAAAATGGCGAAAATGAAGAGGCTTTAGTGTATTTGGAAAAATCCCTAAACAATAATCCGACATTGGTTGCATATAATGCACATGCCGATGCATTGTATGAAATTGGAGAGTACAAACAAGCCCTACACGATTATTCGCAATGCATCCAATACGAAAAAGAAGCCAAGGACAATTTAGAGCTAATAACAAATTTCAACTATAAGGCTGCATTTTGTTGCGTAGAACTTGGTGATGACGGGGAAGCTGTAAAATATCTGAATAAAACAATCAACATGTTGAATGAATATGGAAGGCTTCCAAAAGACCTTGAAGCCATTTATCAAAAATGTTCCTTTGAAAAGGATAGAATCATGAGACATGGAGACGTTGAAGACAAGGAATTCAAACAGACAAAATTCATTTCATCCAAATATGCCATTTATGCATTAATTATCATCTTAATATTATATGTTCTATTAAAGATACTGGGTTATTAAAATGAGGCTTGGAAAAACTAATCTAGAAGTAAATAAAAACGGATTTGGTGCTCTGCCAATCCAGAGATGCACAATGACTGAAGCAATTGAAATCCTTCAAAAAGCTTATGAAAACGGAATTGACTTTTTTGATACCGCACATTTCTACACAGACAGTGAAGAAAAAATGGGAAATGCTTTTAAAGACATTCCTCGTGAAAAAATTTATATTGCAAGCAAAACCGCTGCAGAAACACCAGAAGACTTTTGGAGCGATTTAGAAACATCACTTAAAAGCTTAAAAACAGATTATCTTGATTTGTATCAATTCCACAATATCTCATTTACTCCTAAAAAAGATGATGAGCTATTCCAAGCAATGCTTGAAGCAAAAGAAAAAGGGTTAGTCAGACACATCGGCATTACCACACATAAAATCACACACGCATATGAAGCCATTGAAAGTGGGTTATATGAAACATTACAATACCCCTTCTCATATTTAAGCGGAGATGAAGAAATAGAACTTGTTGAAAAATGTGGTGAACTGGATGTTGGCTTTATAGCCATGAAGGCAATGGGTGGTGGATTAATAACCAACTCCAAAGCAAGCTATGCATTCTTAAATCAATTCGATAATGTCCTTCCAATCTGGGGAATTCAAAAAATCTCCGAACTTGATGAATTCCTGTCATATGATGAAAATACTGTTCTAGATGACAGCCTAAAAGCAGCCATTGAAATGGATAAAAAGGAACTTGGAGACAATTTCTGTCGAGGCTGCGGATACTGCATGCCCTGCCCTGAAGAGATTAACATAAGCCTATGCTGTAGGATGTCACTTTGGATTAGAAGATTTCCAACTGAACCCCATTTAGATGAAAAAACCCAAGAGATAATGAGAAAAACCCTCGATTGTGTGGAATGTTATGAATGTGTTGAGAAATGTCCATATGAATTAAACATTCCTGAACTTCTAAAAGAGAACTATGAAGATTACCAAAATGTCTTATCTGGAAAAACAAAGGTGTAAACTATGAAACAATGTATTGAAAACCCTAATGACGTTGATTGGCTTGGATTTTGGGCTGAAAGGCTTGAAACAAAAGTGAATAAAGACTGGGATAAGGCAGCACCAGGATTTTATAAAAGAACAAGAAAAGATGACTATCAAACTGCACTTTTTGACAAATTAATCCTTGATGAAAATGATGTTGTCCTGGATGTTGGCTGCGGCGAAGGATCCGTTACCATACCAATAGCCAAAAGAGTAAAAAAAGTAATAGGCCTTGACTCATCAACCAAAATGCTTGAATACCTTGAAAAAAGAGCCAATGACAATAACATTACCAATATTGAAACTATTTTAAAACCTATTGAAGAGATAAAATACGATGAAATTGGAGATGTTGATGTGGTGGTCTGTTCAAGATCACTGAATGGAATTATTCCAATTGATGAAGTACTAACAGAATTGGATAAGATAGCCAACAAATATGTTTTCATAACCATTTTTGGACCGGAAAACAAAAAAATAGAAAAAGACTTCGATAAGGAACTAGGCATCAAAACAGAGGATTTCCCAGATTACAATTATTTCTTCAACATACTGTTCAATATGGGAATCTATGCTAACATCGAAAGATTTGACCTGAACAATTACCGTGAATATGATAGCATTGAAGAAGCTTTTGACAACGGCAAATTCAGACTTGATTTGTATTCGGATGATGAAAAAGAGTTATTGAAAGAATATTTAAAAAGAATCCTTACATTTGATGAAGAAAGCGGAAAATACTTTAACGTTAAGGACAAAGCCGATTGGATAATAGTCTGGTGGAAAAAAGAAAGATAAAAATGAAATTAATCACTTTTAATCATGGTTAAAATCATTTTATATGAACCATTTACGGCCTGCAATGCATGTGGCTCATTAGCAGGCATGATAATAATCTCCCCGGCTTTGACTGTGTGTTTTTCACCGGAAATTGTAATTTCTGCTTCGCCATCGATTATTTGAACCATTGCATCGAAGGGAGCTGAATGTTCAGACAATCCCTGGCCTTGATCAAAGGCAAAGAATGTCACAGTCCCTAACTCTTTTTTTATTACTTCACGGCTGACAACCGTATCGTCCTGATATTCAACTAATTTTTGGATATCCAAAGCTTTTGCCTTAATATCCTCACTCATAAGTTATTCCCCCATAATTGTTTTAATATC
>JAZUAV010000010.1:0-23344 GCA_045638165.1 Methanobrevibacter sp. | reverse complement strand
TTATATTGATTATTTTTTAAAGTTTTATTAACTTTTTTCAATTTTGTAATAAAAACCTTTATTTATGATACTTTTTATATATTATCACTGGAAATACTACTTATAATTTTTTTATAATTTTTACCTAAATTTTTATTAATTTGATAATGGTGTTATAATGTCTAACATTTTCGATGCGATTAAAAAAGAACAAGAGGATTCAATTGGTAAAAAAATATTTAAAAACAAGAAACCTTTGGATCATAGATATTTACCTGAAAAATTAGTTCACAGGGAAGAGCAAATAAGAGAAATAGCCAAATATTGGGTTGATGCATTAAATGAAGTTACTCCATCTAATGTTACTCTTTATGGAAAAACAGGTACTGGAAAAACAGCAGCATCTAAATTTGCTCGTGGACAGCTAATAGACGCGGCAAAAAATGAAAATGTATTTGTTAAAGTTGAATATATTAGATGTACTGATTATACTACTGAATATCAGGTAATTGCCCAGTTATGCCAACAACTAGGAAGAGATGTTCCTAACAGGGGTTGGACCAAAGGAGAGATTGTTAATACATTCAGAGACATTTTTAAAACTAATGCTTTTGGTAAAAAATTGATTTTAATTGTTATATTGGACGAAATTGACATTTTACTTGATAAAGATGGTGATGGAATTTTATACACTTTAACAAGAACAGATAATGTTTCTGTTTTATCCATTAGTAATTATTTGGACTTTAAAAATTTAATCAAATCCAGAGTTACAAGCAGTTTAAACGATAAGGAAATTGTGTTCCCACCTTATGGTGCTGATCAATTAAGTGATATTTTATCCGAAAGGGCTGAACTAGCGTTTAATGAAGATGTTTTAGATAGTGATGTTATTCCATTATGTTCAGCTATGGCTGCTAAAGAAGAGGGTGATGCAAGATATGCTCTTGATTTACTTAAAAATGCAGGTGAATTAGCTTTAGATGAAGATTCTGATAAAGTCACAGGTAATCATGTTAGAATGGCAAAAGATAGAATCGAACACAACAAAGTTATTGAAATTATTCAAACTTTGCCTTTCCAACAACAAAGGGTTTTGGAATCTATCTTAAATTTAACAAAACAAGATGAGGAAATAACTTCTGGAAAATTGTACGATGAATATAAAGAGGTATCTAGAAAAGATGCCGTAACCTACAGAAGAATCTTTGATTTTATCAATGAACTTGAATTATTGGGAATTATTTCAACAAACACCATTTCACGTGGTCGTGGAAAGGGAAGAACTAATATAATCAAGTTGCAATGTGATGAAACTTTACTTGAAACAACTCTTTATTCTATTTAGGGTTGTTTTTGATTAATGTTTTTAATATAGCCATTCTTACAGGAACTGCATTGAATGCTTGTGTGAAATATTTGTTATATTTAGTATCATCAACATCAGTGTCTATTTCATCAATTCTTGGTAATGGGTGCATCACGATAACGTCCTTACCCTCAAGCATTTTTTTATTAACAATATAAGCTCCTTTTATTTTTAGATAATCGTTAATATCTCCAAAACGCTCTTTTTGAATTCTTGTGACATATAATACATCAACATCATCAATAATACTTTCAATGCTTTCAACTTCTTCATAGTCAATGTTTGTTTTGTCTAAATCATGAAGCACTTCCTGAGGCATTTTAAGTTTCTTTGGCGAAATCAAGTATATTTTCACGTTATTGTATAAACATAAGGCATTGGAAAGAGAGTGAACGGTACGACCAAATTTCAAATCACCAATTAAAGCGATTTTCAGGTTGTCAATTTCACCGATTTCTTTTTTGATTGTGTATAAATCGAGCAGTGTTTGTGTTGGGTGTTGACCTGCACCATCTCCTGCATTAATAACCGGAACATCCACAATATCTGAAATGAATTTTGATACACCTTCAAGTTCATGTCTGATTACTAATGCATCACTATATCCTTCAAACATTTTAGCAGTGTCTGCTATACTCTCACCTTTAGACACGGAACTGGATCCACTATTTTCAAAACCTATTCCATCTCCGCCCAAACGTTTTATGGCAGCTTCAAAAGACATTCTTGTTCTTGTGGAAGGTTCAAAAAACATTAAGCCTAAAATTTTTCCTTTAAGTTCTTCTGAAACTTCCTTTGATTTAGCAATATTTTCTAGTTTTGCCGCTTCATCAAGAATGTAATCTATGTCTTCTCTTTCGAAATCTTTTATAGAGATAATGTTTTTTAATTTAAAAATTTTAATCAACCCTTTTATCGATCATATCATTAATGTAATTTGCAAAGTTATCAATTTCATCCATATTTAAAACTGGAAGACTTTTACCATCTTTTTTGTAATCATTAATTATATTATTTATTTTTCTTTTTTCAATAAAGTTTCCCTCATTAGGATCTAATTCATAACCGAAATTTGATGAAATATAGGATTTATCAACCAATTCTTCTGAAAATGTTTTATTTAATCTGTCTTTTGTATCAATTCCTTCTTCACAATTCATCACTAATGCAATTGGCTTTTCTTTTAAAGTTTTCATATTTCTTGAAATATACCTTTTTAGTGCACTTTGTACTTTGCCGTTATATGCGGAACCAGCCAATATAATAAAATTATATTTTAAAAGGCAAGCAGTTTTTGCCTTTTCAATTGGAATCAATTGTACATTAGCTTTAATTTTGCTAGATAATATTTTACAAGCGTTTTTTGTATTTTTACTTGAGGTTGAATATATTATTGCAATTTTCATATTATTCTCTCAATTGGCACAACTAGTATGTCTTTTGCACCTGCATTTTTTAATTTGTTTACCAGTTCAAATACTTCGTCTTCGTCTATTACTGCCTGTGCCGCAACAGTTTCTTCTTCAGATAACACGTCTGATATTGTTAAACCACCCATTGATGGCATGACTTCTTTTACACAGTTTAGATATTCCGTTTTTACGTTCATCATTAATAGCTTTTTACGTGCAGCTTCCAAAACTCCTTTAATGCTTGTACTAACGGATTCAATTAATTCCTTTTTGGTTTTAATGCTTTCTTTATTTGCAACCAGCACGATTGAACTTTCAAGTAATGTATCAACAATTTCCAAATGATTCATTTTTAGGGTTGTTCCTGTACTTGTTAGGTCAGTAATTAAGTCTGCAACACCTATGAATGGAGCTGCTTCAGTTGATCCACTTAATTTCACGATTTTTAAGTTTAAATTATTTTTTTCTAGATATTTTTTAGTCAATGTAGGAAATTCAGTAGCGACAGTCATTTTAGAGGTAATATCTTCAATTGAAGTTATATTAGAATCTTCTGGAGCTGCTAAAACTAGCTTTGTTTTTCCAAATTTCAGGTCAAGTAGTTCTATAACATCAGCTTCATTTTCATTGATTAGGTCTATTCCTGTGATTCCAATATCTGCTATTCCATCTTGAACGAATTCAGGAATATCGGATGCTCTTGCAAATAATACATCAATATCTTTATTAAAAGTTTTTGAGATTAATTTTCTACTTTCTTTGTCTTTTAATCCCAATCCTGCTTTTTCAAGAATGTTAATTGAGGGTTCACTTATTCTTCCTTTTGAGGGAACAGCAATTTTTATTTTCATTATAATCTTTCCATTTTTTAATATGATAATATTTTTATTAATAGTTTTATTTATGATTTATATAAAATTAATCATGACTAATTTTAAATTTTTTAATAGATTATATCTTATTTTATTGTTTAATAGCTAATTTAAGCAAAATATTTAAATATTAGGTCATATTATAATCTATTTAACTTAAGATTAATTTCATTAGTCTTAAGTTTTTTATAAACTTTAACGAGGTGAAAAGTATGTCTGAAATACCAAAAGCTCCTATCGCTAGAATCATCAAAGAAGCTGGCGCAGAAAGAGTAAGCGAAGATGCTAAAGCAGAATTAGCTGCTTACGTAGAAGAAGTTGCTCGTGAAGTTGCTAAAGAAGCTACTCAAGTTGCTAAAATTGCAAAACGTAAAACTATCAAAGCTGATGATATTAAATTAGCTATTAAAAACTTATAGATTTTAAGTTTTTAACCACTTTTTTTATTTTTTTAGGTGTTATTATGAATAATACTATTTTAATCAAGAACGCAGTAATTTTGAATCCAAATAATTTTGAAAATGAAAAACAATCAATTTTAATTAAAGATAATCTCATTTCTGAAATTTCCGAAGAAATTGATGAAAGCAATATCAATAAAATTATTGATGCAACTGGAAAAATAGTGCTTCCAGGTTTTGTCAATACTCATACTCATTTATCCATGGCTTTATTTAGAGGTTTAGCTGATGATTTAAGTTTGGACAGTTGGTTGAATGATAATATTTGGCCGATGGAAGCAAATCTCAATGGGGATTATTGTTATATTGGAGCATTGCTCGGAGCAGTTGAACTAATTAAATCAGGTACAACAACTTTCAGTGACATGTACTTTTACATGGAAGATGTTGCTCGTGCGGTTGATGAAGCAGGAATTAGAGCGGTTTTATCATATGGAATGATTGATTTTGGGGATGCCGAGAAAAGGGAAAATGAAATTAGGGAAAATTTATCCTTATTTGAAAATTGTAATGGAATGGCTAATGGAAGAATTAAAGTATTCTTTGGACCTCATTCCCCCTATACAGCTTCAGAAGAATTGTTAATCAAAGTTCGTGAGTTGGCTGATGAATATGGTATGGGAATTCATATTCATGTTTCTGAAACCCAAAAGGAAATCAATGATGTTTTAGATGAAAAAGGTCTTAGACCTTTCGAATACTTGGATAAAATAGGATTTTTGGGTCCTGATGTTGTTGCTGCTCATAGCGTATGGTTAAGTGACAATGAAATTGAAATTATTAAGAAAAACAATGTTAAGGTTTCACATAATCCATGCAGTAATATGAAATTGGCTTCAGGAATCGCTCCGGTTTCCAAATTAATTGATAATGATATTTGTGTGAGTATTGGAACTGATGGTGCTTCTTCAAACAATAATTTAGATTTGATTGAAGAGTTGAAAACAGCCAGTTTACTTCAAAAGGTTTCTACTCTAGATCCTAAGGTTTTAACTTCAGATGAGGCATTAGCCATGGGAACTATTAAAGGTGCTGAAGCTTTAGGTATTGAAGATGAAATCGGTTCCATTGAAGTTGGAAAAAAAGCAGATATTATTTTAATTGATACTAATTCGGCAAACATGGTTCCAGACAGTTCTAATTTAACTTCAAATATTATTTACTCTGCAAATGGTTCCAATGTTGATACTACTATTTGTGATGGTAAAGTATTAATGGAAAATAAAAAATTAGTTGTTTTGGATGAACAGGAAATTTATGAAAAAGCCAGAAAAGCTATTGAAAAATTAAAAGAATTAAAAGAAGCTATCTAGCTTCAAATTCTATTTTATTTTTACTTATTACGATACTTTTTTTCCAAGAGTCCAAACTTTCTGAAAAATCAGACCTAAAGTGAGCTCCTCTACTTTCTCTACGCAATATTGCAGATTTCACAGTTAAAATACAGATTTCAACCATATTTATTACTTCAAGAGCAGTCACTAAATCTGTATTGTATTGTTTCATGTCGCTTACATCCAAGTTATCTAACTCTTTTTGCATTTTTTGGAGTTCTTTTAAAGCTTCGTTCAATGTTTTTTCATCTCTCACGATAGCCACTTTTTCCCACATTAGGTTTTTGATTCTATTTTTAAATTCTTGTGGTTTGATTGAACCTTCTTTAATTAATCCTTCGATTCTTGAAGCTTCTTTTTCAACCATACCTTCGTTTGTTATTAGTTCAGTTTCTTTAGCTGCTTTGGATGCACTTTCACCAGCAATTTTACCAAACACCTGAGTGTCAGCCAGCGCATTTCCACCTAAACGGTTTGCTCCGTGAACTCCTCCGCATACTTCACCAGCACCAAACAGGTTTTCAAGCGATGTTGATGCATCAGGATTAATTTTTAAACCACCCATAAAGTGATGTGCTGTTGGAGCTACTTCTATTGGTCCGTGTTTAATGTCAACACCCACGTTTTCAAATTGCAATACCATTGTCTCGAGTTTTTCATCTATTACATCATCCGGCAAGTGTGAAATATCTAAATAGACCCCTCCATTTTCTGTTCCTCTTCCTTCAATAATTTCTTGATATATAGAACGAGCGACAACATCACGGGTAGCCAATTCCATCTTTTCAGGAGCATATTTGGACATAAATCTTTCACCATCTTTATTTAAGAGTTTTCCTCCTTCAGCTCTCACGGCTTCTGTTACAAGGACTCCCTTTTTGGATTCGGGGGTGACCATTCCTGTTGGATGGAATTGAATCTGTTCCATATCAATCAAATTGGCTCCAGCCCTATAGGCTATTGCAAAACCGTCCCCGTTTTTTTGGAATGTGTTTGAGGTTACAGGGTATAATTGACCAGCCCCTCCGCTGGCCAATATTGTTGCTTTTGCCTGGAAATATATTAAACTAGAATCCTTTAGATTCAATCCTGTTGCTCCAACAACTTGTGTGCCATCACATACCAGAGATGTTATCATCACTTCTTCAATACATTCAATATCTCGTCTAATGATTTCTTCTTTAAGTGCATTCAAAAGTTCTGCACCTGTTCGATCCCCCTGATAACATGTTCTTCTAAAAGATTGTCCACCAAACGGTCTTTGGTCTATTTCACCAGATTCTTGGCGGTCAAATAAAGCTCCAAAGTTTTCCAAATCTATTAATCTTTTAGGTGATTCATTTACTAATATGTCAACGAGTTTTTCATCGTTAAGATAGCTTCCACCTTTAAGAGTATCTTTTTTATGAGCTTCTATTGAATCGTCTTTATCCACTGTTTTGAAGACAGCATTATATCCGCCTTCAGCCATTCCTGTACAACCAGATCTAAATGAAAGACCTTTTGAAACTATGAGGGGTTTTAAACCAGCTTCGTCAACTTCAATAGCTGCTCTGGAACCGGCTCCTCCTGATCCAATGATTAATACATCTGATGAGATAGTTTTTATTTCCATTTTTATACCCTGTAAAAATATTTGTAATACTATTTATGTTCATGATAGTTAAAATAAATTTCTTAAAATTTTTCACTTTAACTATATATAATAGATGAAAATATAAGTAAATGTATTGAACTAATGGGCATCATATAAATTAAAAAAATAGATTATTCATTATTCTATCAGATAATTAATTATTCGCTTAAAATTATTAAATTAAATTTATTAAATCTGTTTTAATTAGAGGTTATTTAATGAAAATCAATGGTGAAGTTACAACCGGTTTGGGAAAGGCGGCTTATTTTCTGTCACAAGAATTTTATACAAGTGAATTTAAGAAAAATTGCGGTTTTATACCATTTCCAGGAACTTTAAATATTATCGTACCAGAATCATATCTTGAAGAAATTAATGAAATTAAAGACAGTTGTGTAAATATTATTGAACCGGATGAAGGTTTTGGTGCTGTAAAATACATTAAAGCTATTTTAAATGATAATATTGAAGGTGCTATTGTTTTTCCAGCTAAAACAACTCATGAAGAAAATTATTTGGAATTTATTGCTGAGAATAAATTAAGAGATGAATTAAATCTTGAAGATGGGGATATTGTTAGTCTTGAATTTTAATTTTTACCAAAAAGTATTTTATACATGATGAATATATTTGATAATGCGTTCTCAGGGCGGGGTGCGATTCCCCACCGGTGGTGATTTTTAAAAGATAAGTCCACGAGCACAGAAACGTGTTGATTTGGTGAGATTCCAAAACCGACGGTGATAGTCCGGATGGAAGAGAAGAAATAGTTATTTAGTTATTTTTAGCCCTGGTTCTAGTAAATAAGGAGATATTACTATGAATCAAGAAACAAATTTAGATAAGGCTCTAGAAGCCATTAGAAATGGTAAATTCGTACTGGTTTTTGATGATGATGATAGGGAAGGGGAAGTCGATATGATTATTGCTTCTGAATTCGTAACCCCTAAATCAATTGCAACAATGAGAAATGACGCAGGCGGATTAATCTGTAATTGTTTACATGCTGATTTTTGTGAAGCTATTCATTTGCCTTTCATGGTTGATATCATGAAAGCAGCAACAGAAAAATATCCTGAACTCGCTAAACTAGCGCCAACAGATATTCCATACGATGAAAGGTCCTCATTTTCAATTTGGACAAATCATAGAAAATCTTTCACTGGTGTTACAGATCATGACAGAGCAATGACTATCAGTGAAATGGCAATAATGATGAAAGAAGAAAGATTCGATGAATTTGGTGCTACTTTCAGATCTCCTGGTCATGTATGTCTTTTAAGAGGAGCAGATGGGCTTGTTAAAAATAGGCAAGGACACACAGAAATAGGTCTTGCATTATGTGAACTTGCTGGCGTTACTCCTGTATGTGTAGTTTGTGAAATGATGGACGGTGAAACTGGACAGGCTACATCAGTTGCAGATGCTCGAAAATACGCTGAAGAAAATGGACTGATTCTTCTTAGAGGCGAAGACATCATTAACAAATATTTAGAAGAATAATTAATTTTAATTATTCTTATTTTTTTCTACCATATAATTTGCAATAAACTCTTTTATTTGTTGTATTTTGTAAGAGTTATAGATGCTGAAGGCAACATATTTTCCATCATTCATTTTAATTTCCAAACCGTCTCTTACTTCTTTTGAGTTATTTATTTCAGTTATTTTTGAAAATGGAACTCTTAATGTTTTGCCTTTAAGAGCTTTTTCGATGTAAATACCATCTTCTTTAATTTTAACGGTTTTTACAATTCGCCTATTGATATTAGAACCAATTTGAATATCACCATTTTCATCAAAAACGTAATCTGGAATTAAGCATGTAGCTTTCCAACCCTGTTTCATTTTCTTTAAAACATGAGCTCTATCTTTTTTTGTTAGTTTAACGCCAGTTTCGGGACTTAAATTAAGTGCCATTATATCACTATTTCTTTAATTTCATCAAATGAATATATTTTTTCAAATTCAACTTCACAGGCCATATTGATGATTTTGTCAATGTCTAGATTATCTTCTATTAAGTCAAGAGCATGGCTTGTGAATAATTCATATCTTATTTCAACTTCAGGAATAAATCCCCTCATATCTGCCGATTTAAGTTTAGGAAGTTTTAATATATCTTTGACATTAGTATTTTCTCTAATGTATGGAACCATAGTATCGAATATATTATCATTGTAAACTTTGTTTAATAGAATTGCCTTAACATCAACTCCAAGTTTGTTCAGCATGTTTGTGTGCGCTACAATATCTACTGCTGCCGATTCAATACCGCCTTTATTGACTCCTGTTGCAAGTATCATTGGGATTTTTGCAGACATTGCTATTTCAGCCGCTGAAAATGGTACTTTTTCATTTAAAAGTCCTGTAAACACGCTCATAACACCTTCGATTAACACGATATCATAGTCAGAATTATTCAATTGGGCTATTGTAGATTCGATATCTTTCCAACCCAAATGTCCGATTTTTACAGAAGCGAAATCCTCCATCTTTCCCTTTGTCAAATATAGTCCTGGTATGATATCCCTAACATCAGGGCCAACTTTGAGAAGTGCTACTTTATAACCTCTTTTTCTGATTGCACCTGCCAGACCTGTTAAAATAAATGTTTTACCGGAATCAGATCCGTTGCTTCCAATCATCAAATATTTTGGCTTTTTATTTGGGGCTATCTTTGGTATTTTTATTCCGCTGTTTATTCCTACTTCCGATTGAAGGAATTTTTTGACTTCATTATTTCTATTGTAAATGTCATCGAGATTTTGAATATCTATTTGTTCTTTGATATTTTCTACAAGGATTGGGTTTTCATCTAATATGCCATGAATCATAGTTCCAATAACGTTTCCATCATCATTACATGCGCCGGAAAATATGTTATATTCTCCTTTTTCATTTGTATCCCCATAATTCATTCTTTGCACTTGTGAATAGAATAAGGGTTTAGCATCCCCTTCTACTTTACCGTACGTATGTGTATGAAAACCATCAACATCTTCTGTCTGGTTTTTTACTAAAAAAGAGTTGTTAAAGACTTTTGCTTTAACTCTATCACTTGTTATCAATGGTGAAAAATTGACATCTATTAGACCAAGGCCTTCTTTTATAATAGGTACAGGAGATTTTCTACCAATATCTATTTGATTTGAAAGTAATTGAAAACCGGCACATATTCCAATGATTGGTTTTCCATCATGAGCCATTTTTTTAATTTCTGTATTTAAACCCATGTTAATGTCATTTGACTCAATTAATGTACCGCCAGGAATAATCAATGCATCTAATTCTTTTGAAGCTTTGTTACCCTCAACAAGTCCGTTTTCTTTTACAATATCAGTTGGTAGATTTCCAAAATCTTCAAATCCTGGAACCGCTCCACTTACATAAGCAAGTCCAATTCTTGTCATAAAAATAACCTCTTAATAATTAATTATATTTGATATATTATAAAATTTTAGAGGTGTATTTCATGTGTAAAAATAATTTCATATATCTGAAATATAAAAAAAGAGAAAAGACTATTGAGTGTTTTCAAAGACACTCATAGCTTTAATAATTTTTAAATCATCTAAAGGTTTTGCTTGAATTTGCAAACCAACAGGAATACCTTCAACTTCACCAGCAGGAATGCTTGCTGCTGGAATTCCAGCTAAGTTAGCTATTACTGTTAAGATATCATAGGCATACATTTCCATTGGTTCTAACTCTTCACCAATTTCGTGAGGAAGTTTTGGAACTGTAGGTCCTACAATCAAATCAACGTTTTCAAGCATTGCGGTAATTTCTGATCTAATTACAGATCTTGCTTTTAGGGCTTGTTTGTAGTATTTACCACTAAATTCAGCTTCTGCAATATGTGAACCAATTTTAATTCTTCTTAAAACTTCATTTCCACATACTTCTTCGATTCTAGATCCGTAATCTCTTCCGTCGTATTTTCTGGTTGCAGAGAAGAATTCTACATAGTTGATTAGGTAATAGGTTGGTAAACATAAGTCAATATAGTCAAAGCTAACTTCAACAAGTTCAGCACCGGCATCAACTAATTTATTAATGGCTTTATTAACGGTTTTGTTGATTTCATCATCTGTAACGTCAATGAATTCTTGACATACAGCTATTTTCATGCCTTCTAATGAAGTGTCATCCAATACTTCAGTAAAATCAGGCTTATCCCAATCTAAAGTTGTGCATTCGGTTTCATCGTATTTTGCAATTGTGTTTAATGCAAGTGCAATGCCGCTCACATCATTGGCTAAAGGACCAATTTGGTCTAAACTCATGGATAAATCAAGCAATCCTTGTCTTGAAACTGCGCCATAAGTCGGTTTAAATCCAACTACGCCACAGTGTGAAGCAGGGTTTCTAATGGATCCACCAGTATCGGATCCAATTGCAATGTCACACATTTCAGCTGCAATAGCTGCTGCACAACCACCTGATGAACCTCCAGGAATTCTTCCCAGGGCTTTAGGATTTTGGGTAGGTCCATAGTATGAAGTTTCAGTTGAGCTTCCAGCTGCAAATTCATCCATATTTAAAATACCGATGATGATTCCATCTTCAGCCAGAATTTCATTGACGACAGTTGCATTGTAGCTTCCAATATAGTCTTCCAATGTTTTGGAAGCTGCGGAAATAATCATGTCTTCAACATTAATGTTTGCTTTTATACCAAATACTAATCCAGCTAAAGCACCTACATCTTCACCATTTGCAATTTTTTCATCAATAGCTTCTGCCTGTTTTAATGCATTTTCATAGTTTAATTCAATAAATGCATTAATGGTTTCGTTATTTTCATCAATAACTTTAATGTAGTTTTCTACATTTTCTTTAGCTGTCATTTCTCCATTTTTAATGGAGTTTAATTTTTCAATAACGCTCATTAAAACACCTAATAATCGTAAATTATAATATTAATATTCTATTTTTTAAGGTTTATATATTTAATTTCTATTAATAGAAAAATTTAATTTTATTTTAATACATAATAATCTACATGAAAAAAGCAGTTGTATTTGATAATTCCGGAACTTTGATAGAAAGATATAGGGTTATTAAGGATGTTTTGAATGGTAATATTTTTACTGACATTAACTCTCTTGACTTGATTGATGCAGCCGACTCTTTGGCTTTAGTGGTTCTTCAATTTAATACAAATAAACTTTTAAAATTAGATTCAAATACTTTAATTTCGGATGTTATTAAAGAATATGATATTGATTTCGATATAAGTTTTTCAACCAGACAGGTTTCAAAAGCTGAAGTTAAGGAGATTCTTGACAATGAGAAATCTTCAACTGTTTCAGATATTACAGATGGATTTGACATTCTAAGAGAAAAAATTCCACACATGGAATTATGCAATGGATCTGCTTTAATCGTTGACATTGATTTGGGCATTGTTGCATTTACTATTACTTCAGCAGGCAAGTTTTTCCCAAAGGTTTTTGAAACGGTTGAAACTTTAAAATCACGCGGAATAGAGATATTTATTGCTTCAGGAGATAGAAAAGGAGCTATCAATAGGTTAGCCAATATGTTGGATGTCCCTGAGGATAATGCATATGGAACAGTTTCTACAAGAGGCAAATGTGAAGTTGTTTCTATCTTAAAAGAAGGTGGTTATAAGGTCATGATGGTTGGAGATGGACTTAATGACCTGCTTGCATTTAAAAAAGCTGATGTCAGTGTTTTGACAATTGAACAACAGGAGGAAGTGTCTCCAAAAATGATGGATAAGACTGATTACATCATCGAAGACATTTTTGAGGTCACCATGATAGACTTTTAACTTTATTTTTTTAGGTGTAATAACTTATAACTTATAACTTATAATATCATAAAAAAAATAAAAAAATAAAAAAGTCATAAATTTTCAATGACTTCTTTGCTCTTTAGGATGTTATCAAAGTTATTTAATTCTATAATTCCTACATCAATCTTTTTGAGAAGATTCAAGTCAAGTGTACCTTCACCTAATGTAATGTGCTGATCTTTAACGCCATCATTATCATTCAAATGACAATAGCTGATGTTTTTTAGTGAAAGCATTTCTTCTAGGTTTCCGCAGGTATTTCCATGACCTGTATCGATTGTTAAACTGCAACCTGTAGCTTCCTGAATCATTTCTATTTCTTCAACAGTATTTCCTAAAAATTTACCACGAACAGGCATATTTTCAACTGAAATTTCAACATTGGTGTTGTCTATAATTTCGCCAACGCTTTCACAAGATATTTCCAATGCCCAATTTCTAAGTCGGGGTTCATTTCTGCCAATTATTCCAGGGTGAACAGTTATTGTTTTTGCACCTATTTTTTCAGCATATTGACCGCATTCAATCATTTGTTTAATACTTTCATTTCTTATTCCTCTGTTTAAGCTTGCAATATTAATATCGACAGTTGCAGCGTGTATTCTAACATCCAATCCACAGTCGATATACTCAGGATTCTCTCTTTCAAAAAAGGGACCCTCACCCAGTATTTCTATCATTTCAAATCCATGTTTTTTAGCTAAATTGATGATGTCTTCATTAGGTTGCATGAATAAAGCTAGTGTCGTAAAACCTAATTTCATGTTTATATATTAGTACTTTTAAATATAATAAATATTTATATATATCAAATTTTGACATAAGGTGAAATATGACAGATGAAAATTTTGAAGAAACTCGTCAAAAACTCCTTAAATATTTTTCCAATGGGATAACTCATAAGCTAATCTTATGGATTATTTCTAAAGAATCAATTCATGGTTATGGCATCATGAAGAAATTGGATGATTTTTTTAATTTTGAAAATTCAAATTGCGAATTGAATTTTAATTCTAGTAAAATATATCCGATTTTATCAAAGATGGAAAAAAAGGGATTAATTGTTGGTGAGTGGAAGGTAAATGAGAATAATAAACGGGTTAAATATTATTCAATTACTAATGATGGAATTGAACTTTTAAATCAAATTCAAAATAATATGAATTCTATATTGGATAATCCATATTGGCTAACTTTTTTTGAAGATATGACTGGAAGGGAGTTTAACAATGAAAAACGCAATTGAAACGGAAAATCTTACTAAAATTTATAATAATAACTTTATTGCTGTTAATTCTCTTAACTTGGAAATTCCTAATAGGACTATTTTTGGAATGTTAGGTCCGAATGGCGCGGGCAAAACAACTACAATTAAAATGCTTACTTGTTTAATACAGCCTACTTCCGGTAGGGCTACAGTCGGAGGATATGATGTTCAAAAGAATCCGGATGAGGTCAGGAATCTTTTGGGAATGGTTCCTCAGCAAGTCAGTTTATATAAGGATTTAACCGTAATGGAAAATTCTCAGATGTGTGCTGATTATTACGGAGTCCCACAAGATGAAAGAGATTCACGTATAGAGGATTTGATGGAACTTGTTGATATTAAATATGCAAAGGATAAACGTGTCGGACAACTTTCAGGAGGTCAAAAACAAAAAGCTTCTCTTGTTGCCAGTTTAGTTCACAGGCCTGATATTTTATTTTTGGATGAACCTACTATTGGCCTTGATCCAACTACAAAACGTACATTATGGGATTTGATAAGGGAATTAAATGACAGCGGGCATACGATAATTTTATGTTCTCATGATATGCACGAAGTGGATATGCTTTGCGATAATGTGGGAATTATTAACACTGGCAATTTGGTTGCATATGATACGCCTCAGGGTCTTAAGGATGCTCTTTTGGAGAGTAGTAAACAGGAAATTACTACTGCTTTGAGTAAAATTTCAGATGAAAATGACGTTGGCATGTCTAAAAAAGAGGACCTGGAAAATCTTAGTTTGAAAAAGATGTCAATTCTTTTAAAAGATTATGATGACAATATCATTGAATCTATCAAAGAATCTAAGGATGTCAAAAGCATTGAAATAGCTAAAAACGGTCGAATAAATTTAAGGATTGACAGTTTTGATGATATGTCTGTTCAAAATGTGTTAAATCATTTAATATCTTCGGGCGCGGTTATCAAATCAATTTATACTGAGGAGCCTTCTCTTGAAGATGTATTTATTAAATCAACATCAGAGGTGAATGAAGATGATAGAGCCTAAAAAATTCTGGTGGATGATTAAAAAAGAACTGATTAGTTTAAAAAGACATCCTGCAAGATTGATATCCATTTTAGCATTTCCTATAATAATGATTTTACTTTTTGGTTATGGAATGGGTGGAGAAATGACAGATTTGCCGATCGTTGTTGTTTCTCAAAGTCATGGTGATTTAACAGACTTGACTTTAGATACAATTAAATCAACCGAAACTTATCATGTCGTTGAAGTAATCGATAGCTTAAATGAAGGTAAACAGAGAGTTGATTCGGGTGAAGTCAAAGCGGCTATAATCTTGCCATCGGATTACGATGATAATTCGTCAAAACAAAAAGGAGTATCCCTTTATTTGGATTCCTCAGATCAAATGGCGTCTCAAATTCTTGAATCTGCAACTCAGGGAATTTTTTACCGATTGTCTAATATGGTGGCTTCTCAAACTAGTGTTTCAACTCAAAGTGCTAATATCACTCCTTCTTTAGGTCATTCGTTAAATAATTTTAAGGATGATATCAGTTTACACATTAACAGAATTTATGGAAATATTAAATATATCGACTTTTTAGTTCCTGCAATTTTAGGAATGACTATTATGATGAGTTGTATGATGGGAATGGGTGCAACAATAGCTGGTGAAAGAGAAACAGGCGAACTTGCTAGATTGTTCATGACTCCAACTTCAGTTTCTACCATAATAGGCGGAAAAATTGCCGCTAAACTTTTGATTGAATTGGTGAGAGCATTAATATTAATTTTCATGGCTGTTTTGTTGTTCAATGTTAGTATTAAAGGCGGTTTTTTACAAACCTTTATTGTTCTTGTGGTTGGAGCATTGTGTTTTGTTGGCTTTGGAATTATGCTTTCGGCAAGAACTTCCACACAGGAGGATTATGCTCAAATTTCCCTTCCATTTTCGATGCCTATGATGTTTGTTTCAGGAGTATTTTATCCTATAGAAACAATGCCATGGATTCTACAGAAGTTAGCTTATATCTTTCCATTGACATACTTAAATGATGCTATGAGAGGTATAATGCTTAAAGGACAAAATTTAGGTGATGTATGGTTTGATTTAGTAGTTTTATTAGGTTTTACTCTTTTATTCTTCATAATTGGAGTAAAAAGATTCAATAGAGATGTATAGGAGGTTTATGAATGTTTAAAAAATTATTAATATGTTTTATAATATGTCTTGTATGTTTATCTCCAATTGCAGCGGAGAATTGGAATTCATTTGCTGGCGGAATAGACCATAATGCTTATAGGGATGACAATTCAGATTTTGTAACTAATCTTTGGACTTTTAATATGGAATCTTCTATTCATTCATCTCCTGCAATTTATGAGGATTATATTTACGTGGTTTCAAATGATGGAATTTTAAAAGCTATTAATATGGAAACTGGCGAAGAAGAGTGGGATTTTGATTTAGAATCTAAAACAAATTCTTCACCAATTTTGAATTCCGACATATTATATATTGGATGTGAAGACGGTTTAAAAGCTATCAATATCAGCAATCATGAAATTCTATGGGAATACGATTGCGGTAGTGTTGAATCTACTCCATTTTTCCATGATGATGTAATTTATTTTGGAAGTGATGATGGTCATTTATACGGTTTGAACAAAAATAACTCTAAAGAGATTTTAAATATGAAATTAGACGGCGAACTTAAGTCTTCACCTATTGTTGTCAATGATTCGGTGTATATAGGTTCAACTAATGCCAAATTATACAGCATAGGTACAGAAAATGAGACTAATTGGGATTTTACAACTGGCGATGAAGTTTTATCTTCTCCAGCTTTTGTAAATGATACAGTTATTTTTGGTTCAAGTGATGGTAATCTATATTGTTTAAATGCATCTGATGGGGATTTGAATTGGAAAGTAGATTTGAATAATAAGATTATTTCTTCCCCAACAATTGATGAACATGACAATAGTGTTTATTGCGGATCAGATGAGGGTAATCTAACTTGCATTGACATTCGGGATGGAACCATAAAATGGAGTCATTATGTAGGTGATAAGATACAGTCAACATCTGCATTAAAAGATAATTTGATTGTATTTGGTTCAAATAATGGAAATTTATATGTTTTGAATAAATATACTGGTCAAGAGGAATTCACTTATAATCCTGGTACATTTTTATTTAACTCTGCTATTACATCTTCTCCGGTTATTAACGGCAATAGTCTGTTTTTCGGTGATGATGCGGGATATATTTATTCTTTGAATATAGAAAAACATGAAGTTCCCAGTTCTACTCAAATGTATTATTCAATAGCTATTTTGATTGTCATTGTTATTTTAGCCGTTGTTGTTTTAAGGAAAATAAAAGGTAAAAAATAGTTTTTTTACTTCTTAAAAAAAATATTAATATGTGATTTTAAAATATTATCAAGGTGTAATACAATGGAAAGTATTGAAATTCAAAAAAAGGAAAATATTAATTTTTCCGATAAAATTTATATTTTTGATACAACGTTAAGAGATGGTGAGCAAACTCCTGGGGTTGCCTTAACTGTTGATGAAAAGATTCAAATCGCCCAAAAACTTAATAATTTGGGTGTGGATAAGATTGAAGTTGGATTTCCAGCTTCCTCTAAAGGTGAATTTGAATCTGCAAAGAAAATTAGTTCAATAGGTTTGGATTCAACTCTCGTAGGTTTGGCACGGTCTTTAAAAAATGATATTGATGCAGTCCTTGATGCAGATTTGGAGTATGTTCATACTTTCATAGGCACTTCACCTTTGCATCGTGACTATAAACTTAAAATGTCTAAAGAAAAAATTATTGAAACTGCTGTTAATGCCGTTGAATATGCTAAAGACCATGGTTTAACTGTTGAATTTTCCGCTGAGGATGCAACAAGAACAGAAAAAGAATTCTTATCTCAAGTATTTAGTGCAGTTATTGAAGCCGGCACTGATATTTTGGATATTCCGGACACCGTTGGAGTATTGACCCCTATTTATACTCGTGAATTAATTACTTATCTTAAAAATCAGTTTAATGTTCCAATAAGTGTTCATTTTCACAATGATTTTGGTTTAGCTACAGCAAACACCTTAACGGCTATTGAATGTGGTGCTAATCAGGCTCATGTTACAGTCAATGGTTTGGGCGAGAGGACTGGAAATTGTTCTTTGGAAGAATTAGTTATTACCCTTAAGGTTGCCTATGGAATTGATTTGGGTTTAGATACTACAAGGTTATACAGTTTGTCTAATCTTGTTGGTCGTTTGACAGGTGTTAAGATGCCTGTAAATAAACCGATTGTTGGTGATAATGCCTTTGCACATGAATCCGGCATACATGTTCATGGAATTTTAAACAATTCATTTACTTATGAGCCGATGTCACCGGAAATGGTTGGTCATTCAAGGCGTATCGTTTTGGGAAAACACACGGGAGCAAATGCATTAAAATCTAAGTTAAAGGATTATCATATTGATTTGGATGAAAAACAATTTTGTAAAGTTTTTGATGAGATAAAAGCTTTAGGCGATAGTGGAAAATGTGTCACTGATGATGATTTAATAGCTATTGCGATTACAGAGCTTTCTTCAGCTCGTGAAACTCCAATCGTTTTGAAAGGTTTGGGTTTGTCTTCAGGTACTGGAGTTTCCCCCACCGCCACTGTTAGATTGGAAATCGACGGAGTTGAAAAAGAAACTGCAAGTACTGGTGTTGGTCCTGTTGATGCAGCTTTGAATGCTATTCGTCAATTAATCCAAGATACTATGGATATTGAACTCGAAGAATATAATTTAGAAGCTATTACTGGAGGTACAGATGCATTAGCTGAAGTATTTGTAATTAGTTCAGACTCTTTAGGCAACAAATCTACCGGCAGATCAACCAATCAGGATATTGTCATGGCAAGTATTCTTGCGGTTCTTGATTCTATTAATAAATTGTTATTAATTCAAAGAGCCCACTAATCGTATAGTTTTTCTTTTTTTTAATTATTTTTTATTTAATTATTTTTCTATTTTTTTAATATTTATTTAAAATGTTTTAAATTCGATTATAAACTATTTTAATAATATTCAATTAGTATTCTAGTTTTTTTGGTCTATTTTCATGTAAAATTTTATATACATTAATCACTAATATTTTACATGGTGAGGTTATTATGGAAAATAATACAATATTCGTTGGAAGCAAACCTGTTATGAATTATGTTCTAGCAGTTGTGACCCAATTTAATGAGGGTTCCGATAGTGTTCTTTTAAGAGCTAGAGGAAAAGCTATTAGTAGAGCTGTTGATGCTGCTGAGATAGTAAGGAACAGATTCGTACCAGATTCAGATGTTACAGATATCAAAATTTCTACTGAAGAAATTGAGAACTATAACAATGAAAAAACAAACGTTTCCATTATAGAAATTTTAATTGAAAAGAGTGAATAATCTCTTTTTAATCAAATTTCTTTAAAAGGTTTTTTTCAATAAGATATTTTGAAAGTAATATATTTGAAGTACCCTTTCCATGAGCCTCGACATTATTGTTTGATATTGCTTTCAAAATACTATCGATATCCTTTTCAGCATCAATCAAACTATAACAATCACCAACAAATTTCCAATAATGAGAATCACTGGCACCCAATCCGGGAATGTTTTCTTTTTTTGATAGATTTTTGGCCTTTCTATTACAGTATCCAATAATGAATCTTGCATTTTTTGTTTCGATTGCATCGATTTTTAAATTTTTATAATCTGTTTTATGCAGTAGGCCATGACGATAAAAACAGTAAGGATGAGGTATTATTGCAAGACCCCCTAAATCATGAATTTTGTCAATTGTTTCTTCAGGACTAAGACCTTTAGCTATGTTTTCCTCACACCCAAATCCAAGAATATGACCCATAGTTGATGAAATTTCAATAGATGGAATGGCAAGTATATCTGTATTTCTTGTTTTTTTCAAAACTTCAACAGTTCCATCAACAGTATTATGATCACTTATAGCTATCACATCAATATTTTCAATTTTTGCTTTTTTTATTATGTCATCTATTTTTGATAAAGAATCTGGAGAATACCGACTATGAATATGAGAATCCATTTTAAGCATTTTATCTACCTAATGTAGTTTTTATTAACCCAACAGTACCGGTCATCATTACATCCCCTCCGGGAGCTGCATGATGCCAATCTAGATTAGTCTTTTCAATTAACTCTCTTTTTGGACCACTAACAATTACTTTTTCAATTTTTGATATAGGATTTAACACATGAGCGCCATGTCCGTGGTCTTCATGAACTTCTTCATGGGTTATTTCTCCTGATGCTAATCTTTTCATGTATCTTTCAAGTGATTCACCTGTTAGGCTTGAAGTGTGATGCTCGAATACCCCTTGTATTTTACCATCTTCTATTGAAGCAGCAGTTGTATGGCCGTTTCCAATATCTATTACAATATAGCTGTTTAACTGTTTGGCCACATCATCATAACACATTCCAGCTATTGATGCGAATTTAGTATCCATAACGAGTGGAATATCTTCTATTCCTTCATTTTTTATTTGTCTTCTTACTGCTTGCATTCTAGTAAAGTATTCTGGCAAGTCTTCTTTAAATCCAAATTCTAATGGGGAAATAGGTTCAAAAACTTTTTCTCTTATTTTTTCAAATCTGAAATCCCTGTCTCCCATATTTTCATTGTATCCGTGATCTTGAACAGCGATTGCAATTTTATCAAAATCAAACTCCAAATCGTAACCGAGCAAAAATTCAGATAGTTTTGCAATGTTGATATCGCCCATTGTAATTTTTGTGAAATCTTTATATTCTTTATTTTCATCTGCAATTTCTATACCAATTGCCTTTACTTGATTTAAATCATCCCTTATTGTTCTGGCACATAAAGGTTCCATAACTACTTTGTATCCTTTATCCATATGTTCTAATATGCTTTTTTTAATTTTTCCTCCACCCATTATCTCTCCTTTGAAATAAATGTCATTTTCAATTTCTCTTATTTGTTGGGAAATATAAAGGTGAGGGGATGGTAAAACTATTTTAATGGAGTTTTCTAGTTCTTTTTCTGTATCATAAATCAATATGTCCTGAGTTCCAGTTCCAACATCAATAGCTAAAATTCTCATGTTTTTTAATTGTTTTTTATAATATTAATAATTAAAGTGTACATTTTTGTACAACAAAGATTTAAATAGTACATTTTAGTAATTATTATTATGAATTATAAAATTACTTTATCATCAGAAGATGTGCCTAAACAATGGTACAATATTAATGCTGACTTACCTGTTGAACTTCCTATGCCTAAAAATAGTGAAGGAAAAGATCAAATCGCTTCTTTACAAAAAGCATTTACTAAAGCAGGATTGGAACAGGAATTTGCAACTGATCGTTATGTTAAAATTCCTAATGAAGTTAGAGAATTATATATGCAAATGGGTAGGCCTTCTCCATTGTTTAGAGCTAAAAGACTTGAAGAATTTTTAAATACTCCAGCTAAAATTTATTATAAGCGAGAAGATACTTCCCCTACCGGTTCACATAAGTTGAATTCTGCTATTCCTCAAGCTTATTTCGCTAAAAAGGAAGGTGTTGAAAGATTAACCACTGAAACCGGTGCTGGTCAATGGGGTACAGCTTTATCTCTTGCATGTAATTTACTAGACCTTGAATGTACTGTATATATGGTTAAAGTTTCATTCCAACAAAAGCCAGACAGAAAAAATATTATGAACATTTATAATGGTGACGTTTATGCTTCTCCAAGTGAAAACACTGAAATCGGCCGTAAAATATTGGCTGAAAATCCGGACCATCCAGGTTCATTAGGTGTTGCAATTTCAGAAGCAATGGAAGAGGCTTTAGCTAATGATGAAGTCAAATACACATTAGGTAGTGTTTTAAACCATGTGATGTTACATCAGACAGTTATTGGTCAGGAACTTAAAACTCAATTGGAAATTGCTGAAGAGGAACCTGATGTAATGATTGCCTGTGCAGGTGGAGGCAGTAACTTTGCAGGATCTTTATTCCCATTCATTAAGGATAAGATTGATGGAAATTCAGATACTCAATTTATTGCCGCTGAACCTAGTGCATGCCCTACTTTAACAGAAGGTAGTTATGAATATGACTTCGGTGATGTAAATGGATTCACTCCAATGCTTAAGATGTTTACACTTGGTCATGATTTTGTTGCACCATCTGTTCATGCTGGTGGATTAAGATATCATGGAATGTCTCCACAAGTTTCCCTTTTAACTAAAGAAGGTTATATTGAACCTAGATCCGCTCATCAAAGGGATGTTTTCGAAGCTGGAATTACTTTTGCACGTAATGAAGGTGTTCTTCCTCCTCCTGAAACAACTCATGCAATCAAAGTTGCAATCGATGAAGCTGTTAAATGTAAGGAAACCGGTGAAGAAAAGACTATTGTTTTAAACTTCTCTGGTCATGGAATGTTAGATTTAAAAGGATATGCTAGCTATTTTGAAGGAACCATGCAAAACGCTAAATAATCCTTCTTTTATTTTTTTTATTTTTTCATTATTATAACTTATAAGTTATAACTTATAAAAGATAACTTGCAAGTGTTAACAAATAACTAATAACTTATTTGTGAAAACAAATACTTTATAAGAGAGAAGTTATAAAATATAACTTATTTGTTAAAAGTTAGTTATGATAAGTTATTTCTTAAAACTTATTTTTTATAATTTAAAAGTTTTAACTTAAAACTTAATTCCTATCCCTTAGAAGTTAGAACTGATAAATTATTTCCTTTAAGTTTTAAATTAAAAGAGATAACTTAATCCTTTTAACTTATACTGAATAATTTTTTAATTATTCTTTCGCACTTTAAATTTTTAAGTTATAATTCATAACTGATAACTTAAAATTTATCAGATAAAGGAGAATTCTTTAATGAGTGAAGTAATTGCAGTGATGAATCAAAAGGGGGGCTGTGGAAAGACAACTACTGTTGTCAATACTGCAACATCCCTGGCAGTAATGGGAAAATCCGTTTTGGTCGTTGACATGGATCCTCAAGCTAATGCCACAACTAGCTTTGGGATTGACAAGACCAAAATAGAGAATACAATCTACGATGCTATCATTGGGGATATAAATGTAAAAAAAGCAACAATTCCTACGTTTATTAAAAATTTATTTATTA
>JAZUAV010000009.1:0-8001 GCA_045638165.1 Methanobrevibacter sp. | reverse complement strand
CACGTGTTAATTCTTTTGTTTGACAGAATTTAGGATATTCTGAATCTTGGTGTTTGCAGTTTATAATTCCACAATTGCTACATGAGTAATTTTTCATGATATTTCCTCAATGATTATTATTACTATATATTTTTTTAATTTTTCTTAAAAAATAGTTATCCATATAATTTTGATAGGTTTTATAAAAATAGCCATTAAATTAATCTAGCTTGAGCATCAATATAGCTAGGTTCATTAACTTCTTTTACAACATCCTCGTCTTTAACATCCCCAATCAGCAAGGGCGAATCAGGATTATGAAGCCTAAAATTCCTTTTAACAAGCTTATTCGAGAAATTTGCATAACAACAATGGTTTTGTCAAGCTTGAGGAATAGTGGCTTGTCCCTCTATTCCTGTTTTAGTTTTAAAGTAGATGGATTTGTCAAATTTAAGAACTGGCCATTTATCGGTCGGTTCGAGGGTTAAGTTTTTTAAACTTGATTAAGATATTTAAGGGAAAGCGCCACATAAAACACTTCCCCAATGAATAAGGAGTTTTTCCTACATATCAAAAATTTAGCTCCGGTAAAAAGCAATAAACAGCATCATAGCTATATTCTGGTTCTGTTAAAACCTATATCTTTCAAAATCAAATAAAAGTAATAAAAATATATATGCTTCTTAGTTGAATATTATAATTTGAGAGCTAAAAGCAGTAAATATTTTGTAGAGTATACGGGCAACAAGATTTTTAAATGATTTATTGCGTTTATATTCTTTAGTAATGTTCTATAATTATTTTTAATGGATTTAACGTGATGTTAATTAGAATATGGTTTAATTAATAATTTTTATTCTTATTTTTTATAAAAAGAGTTTTCAAATAATTTTTTTAAAGGGTAATTTTTGACAGTTTTTAATTTGGATTTGTATTTTGAATTACAGTTTTTCTATAGTTTTTTGTAATTGGCTTTGAAAAAGTTCATCCGTTTATTAATGTTTTTTTGAAAATATTCTCTAATTCATTTTTAGTTTCATCATCATAGAATTCATTGCCCAAATCGGTAGTTAATGTAAACATTGCGAGTTCATAAATTACCTTATTAAGTTTTTTTCCTTTATCCGTTAATGTGTAGTCAATACTTTGGTTATTCTCGTCGCTGTTTCTAGAGATAAGTCCGTTTTCTTCCATTTCTTTTAGACAATTGCTTAAAACTTTATTGGATAAATTAGATTTTCCATCTTTAAATTCATTGAAACGTTTTTTTCCAAAAAACATATCTCTTAAGATTTGAATAACCCATTTTCTGCTAATCAATTCCATGGCTAGTTCCATGGGGCATTTTCCTGCTTTTTTATCATTATTCATGTAATGTCTCCTAAAACTGTTATAATATTTATTAATCAATATTAATTAGTTTTAAGTAACCTGGAGGTAACTTTATTCTTTTTATATCTGCTGAAATATACTATAATTAAATAAAAGTTTTACTTTTATTAAAATTTAAGGTGATAAATTATGAAATTTAATGCATGGAATGATAATGAGAAATTTTTCTCATCTAAAATCGCACAAAATGTAATTTCTACCGCTTGTGGTTCTGACATTAACACTGCTTGTGGCAGTGATGTGACTGCTTCTGCTTGTGGTTCTGACATTAACACTGCATGCGGATCAGATATCACCACAGCTTGTGGTTCAGACAGATTTTAAGATTGATTCAATCTTAAATCTTTTATTTTTTTATATACTATTTTTTGAGGAGTTGTTTTTTTATGGCCGATTTTTTTGCATTTCAATGGCACATCCTTGACGACTGCGATCAGCGATGCAAACATTGTTATATTTTTTCAGAGGAAAATGATAAGGAATTAATGACAATGAAGTATGAGGATATGGAAATTGTTTTGGATAATTGCTTAAAATTCTGCCGGAAAACAAACAGGACACCATATTTCAGCATTACTGGAGGTGATCCGATTCTCCATCCCGACTTTTGGCAATTGCTTGAAATGTTGCACGAAAATGAGATTCATTATTCAATACTGGGAAACCCTTTCCACATTACAGATGAAGTTGCAAAAAGACTTAAAAGCTTAAGCTGCAGACAATATCAACTGTCTTTGGACGGTCTAAGGGACACCCATGACTATTTTAGAAAACCCGGTTCGTTTGACATTACATTGGATAAAATCAAAACCCTGCAGGATGCGGGAGTCAGGGCCAGCATCATGACCACAGTTTCCAAGACAAACATTGATGAGATTCCTGATTTGATTGATGTTGTTGTTGAAAATAATGCAGGGTTATTCAGTTTTGCAAGATATTGTCCGACAAGCCTTGAAAAGGCGACACAAATGACTCCTGAAGAATATAGGAACCTTTTGGAAAAGGTATGGAAAAAATACAATGAATATAAAGGCAGCAAAACATTTTTTACACTAAAGGATCATCTATGGACATTATTCTTATATGAAAAAGGGTTATATGAGATTCCGGAAAATTTGAATGATGATGTTGTCTATGACGGATGCAATTGTGGAAACAGTCATTTGACAATTTTACCGTCAGGTGATGTCTTTGCATGTCGCAGAATGGACAGCAAGGTTGGAAATGCCTTAAATGAATCAGTATATGATATTTTCATGGGTGATGATATGGACGAATACAGACAATTTGAGAAATTTGAAAAATGCAGCAGATGCGAATTGCTGAGATTTTGCAGAGGGTGTCCTGCTGTAAGCTACGGAACAACCCATGATATGTATTCGCCAGATCCTCAATGCTGGAAAGAGGTGTTATGATGAAAGCAGTTGTTTTGGAGAAAACTTGTAATGCGGATGAGCTGGAAGTTAGCGAAGTTGAAATTCCTAAAGTTAAGGATGGTTGGGTTTTAGTTAAGGTTCTAGGCTTTGGAATTAATAGGGCTGAAGTAATTTTAAGGGATTATGAAGCTGATGAGGATTATATTGAATTGCCTGTAATTCCAGGTATTGAATGCGTTGGTGAAGTAGTTGACTCATCAAATACTCGATTTAAAAACGGTGATAGGATAGCTGCACTTATGGGTGGAATGGGAAGAAGCTTTGATGGGGGATATGCCGAATATGCTTTGCTTCCTGAAAAAATTGTCTTTAAAATTGATGAAGATGTTTTTGACAAATTGACATTGGAGGAAATAATAGCAATTCCTGAAACTTATTTCACTGCCTATGGGTCTTTAATGTCACTTAATCTTGTAAAGGAGGACACTCTATTAATCAGAGGAGCAACATCTGCACTGGGACTTTCTGCAATTCAGCTTGCAAAACCAATGGGATGTGAAATATTTGCAACTTCCAGAAGCGAGGAGAGATTTGACATATTAAAGTCAAACGATGCTGATGAGTGCTTTGCTGATGATGGTTGTCTGGCTGAAAAATTAAAATGTGATAAAGTATTGGAACTGATTGGTCCTAAAACTCTTGAAGATTCAATGAAATGCCTTAACAGTGGAGGAATATGCTGCGTTACAGGCGTTTTGGGAGGTATTGAGTATATGGATGAATTCGATCCAATCAAGATTATTCCAAATGGCTGTTACCTCACTTCTTTTTTCAGCAATTATCCGACACAGGAGATAATGGACAGTCTATTTGATTTCATTGTTGAAAATAACATTAAACCTGAAATTTCAAGGGTATTCTATAATTTGGAAGATATTGGAAAGGCACATGCTTTGATGGAGTCAAACATGGCTCAGGGAAAAATTATATTTAAATTGGAGTAGTTTATATGGTTACTAAAGAAGAATGTTTTAAACAGTTGAGGGAAGTGATTGATGCAGTTTTGTCCACTGTTGATGATAATGGCAATCCTCAGTCAAGAATTATTGATATAATGCATATTGAAGATGATAGGATATATTTTTTAACAGGTCGTGGAAAGCATGTCTATTCAGAAATCATGAATCATCCCAAAGTCAGTTATCTAAGCTTGAAGGACAATAAATCCATCAGAATTAGCGGCGAAGCCCATAAATTAGACGATCAAAAATATTGGATAGATTTGATATTTGAAAACAATCCATTCATGAATAACGTTTATCCAGGAAATGCAAGATATATTCTTGAGCCTTTTTGCATTGAGGATTATGAGATGGAATTCTTTGATTTGACACAAAAGCCGATTTTCAGACAATCCTTCAAATTCGGTGATGCTGAAATAACAGTTAAGGGATTTGAGATAACTGATGATTGTATTGCTTGCGGGACTTGTCAGGCAAGTTGTCCGCAGCAGATTCCAGTTTTTGTTGAAGATAAGTTTGAAATTCCACAGGAACATTGTTTGCATTGCGGATTATGTTACGAAAATTGTCCGAAGAGTGCAATTGTTAAAAGAGAATAATTGATTCATTTCATCTAATCTATTGGAGTTTTAGTCTTCTTTATTTAATAAATTGGGTAAAAATAGATTTTTTTTAAGATTGAATAAGGATAAATTTGTTAAACAAATTTTGACACATCCTCATTCAACATCATATCTACTGGTCGATACTGTGCCGGCCAAACATCCTAAGATGTTATACAATATTATGAACCTCAAAGTATATAAAAGTTTCATTTATTACTCATTTCTATATTAAAGCAATATTTCATCATAAAAACAATTTTATATTCTTAAATCAATCTTTATTTTTAAAAATAAAAAATTATAAATAGTTTTAAAAGAAAATATCTAATTCTAAAACACTAATATAATAATCATATCTACTGGTGTTTTAATGAATTGGAAAGAGCATTCAATTAAAAACACTCCAATCAAATTTGGAGAATTGATATTTTGGTGGTTGAAAATATGGTGCTTGCTATCTCTTATTTATTCCTAGCAAGTTACTATGTATTGTTGGCCATTAACTTGTTAATGTAAAACAATCTATGATGTCGAATTGGAAGCCTAGTTGGATTTCATCCGAAATTTTCTAATTTGATAAACTGACAATTTAAATGATAATTAGCTTTAATATGTGTTTTATAACTTCCTTTTTTACACATAGTTCAAAAAGGTATATTATTTCCACTTTAAAGACACCAATATTGAGGGAAATTAATGTGATGATAAATGTTTTGACAATAATTTTTAATTAGATTAAGGAATAGACATTATATTGAAGACGTAACTAATAAGGATGATAAAATGGGTATTGATTTGACAGATATCGGAATTGAAGAAGGACAGAAATATGAAGGGATTTACACTACCATGAGCAAGGACGGTGTAAAAAATGCAGCTCCAATAGGAATTGTGTGCAAAGGCAAAGACAAACTTGGATGCAGATTATTTGTCGGCACCCAAACCCTTAAAAACATTATGGAAACACGCAGATATGTTGTAAATATCACTTTTGACCCTATAAATTTTGTAAATTCAACCATCGGAAACCTGGATATTGAAGAGTTTACCGATGATGATGACCTTGCAATATTGAAAAATGCAGAAGCATATGTCATTTGTGATGTTACAGACATCAGAAAGATGGATCCGATTAAGGACCATGTAACATCAAATGGGGAAGCCTATATCGTAAGCAGTGATGTTGTAGAAATCGTCAAAAATCATCCGTGTGCAAAGGCTTTAAACCGGGGTGTATTCGCCCTTCTGGAATGCCTTACAAACTATACCCGACTGGACTTAGTAAGTAAGGAACAGCAGGATTATTTTATCGGAAGGTTTAATGAAAACAATCGCATGATTAAGAGGGTTTCAGGGCTTGATACGATAAAAGCAATGGAGATTCTTAAAAACAGCATGATAGAAAAGGGTTTTGATGTTGAATAGAACCTGTATGTGTGTAGCTAAAAGTATATTATATTCTGTATGGTATACGGGCAAAATCTAAATTTAAAAGCTTTTTAAACCATATTTAATTGATTTGTTTATTTAATTAAATATTGGATTATTAATCGGTTTTTGTAATTTATTTTGGCTATGAAGTAAACTTTAATATGTAAAGATGTTTTACATAAATAATTGCATTTTTTGATTTTAACTATTTTTGAGTTGGTATGGGAGATTATATTAAATTACATTCATGTTTTCACAAAGTCACAGTTTGAAAATATTTATTATGAATGAGAATAATATGTTAAAATAAGAATCGTTACAAGGTGTTATTATGGTTTTCACTATTGATGATATTAGACGTAGAGTTATTCCA
Source organism: Methanobrevibacter sp. (assembly GCA_045638165.1). Classification (GTDB taxonomy): domain Archaea; phylum Methanobacteriota; class Methanobacteria; order Methanobacteriales; family Methanobacteriaceae; genus Methanocatella. The sequence goes on along the minus strand of JAZUAV010000009.1, from coordinate 1,823 downwards.
ATTGTAATTAAGTATGGTATTAATACTTTTAGTCTTTTTGGATCTTATGCTCGTGATGAGGCCACTGAAAATAGTGATTTGGATTTTGTAATGGATAAAGGTGATTTAAGAGGCCTTCAATATGTTTCTCTAGTTCAAGATTTAGAAAATGAATTTAATTGTCATGTTGATGTTATCAGCAAGGGAAGTTCAAATAAACAATTTCTTGAAGCAGTTAGTAAGGAGGAGGTTCTTTTATATGAACGAAAAAGATAAACATTGTGCTGAAACCATAATTGACTATTGTAACCGTATTAATGATTACTTGAACCGATTTGATGATGATAAGGAAATTTATATGTCTGATAGTCTATACAAGGACGCTTGTGCATTAGTTATTATTCAAATGGGCGAATTTGCAAATAGGTTTTCAGATGAATTCCTTGAGGAGTATAATGAAATTGAATGGAGTCAATTAATTGGTTTGAGGAATGTAACTGCCCATAATTATGAAAATATTGTTGATGATATAATTTGGGAAATTATTCATGAAGATGTTCCTGAAATTAAAGAATATTTGGAAAAAATTCTTTATGATTAAATTGTTATTTTGGTATATTCACTAGGTTAAAAGTAGTAAATATTTTGTATAGTATACGGGTAAAATCCCCTTTTATGAGGTTTTTTAGATTTATAAAACAATATTATTATTTTATTTTAGATTTAACCAATTATATGGTGTGGGTAATTAAATGGAAGAATATTTAATAGAAACTCCAAGCATTGATTATATGAATTTTCATATCCAAGAAAAGGTTCAGGAATTAAAGAATCAATCAGATGATAATTTGGATTATATCAAAAGAAGGTACATGTTTGTTAGGGATGAAATTCCTCACTCATGGCACATTAAAACAGAAGTAGTTTCAAGAACTGCCGTGATGTGCTTAAAAATAAAACCGGCATATGCTGGACAAAGTCAAGCTTTCTAGCAGCACTTCTAAGAGCAAATCAAATCCCATCAGGCATCAGTTATCAACTGCTTACGAGAGCTGATGATGCAAGTGAAGGTTATATGATTCATGCTTTAAATACTGTGTATATAAAAGATTTAAATAAATGGATTAGATTTGATGCTCGAGGAAATAAGGAAAACATTAATGCTTGTTTTAGTTTGGATGAAGAACATCTTGCTTATTCAACTCGAAGTGAATTTGGAGAAATTGATTATCAGGATAATCATGCTGATTTGGATGAAAGGTTGGTTAATATACTAATGGAAAGTGAAAATATATTTGAAATTAGAACAGATTTTGAGTTTTAGTTATTATTAATATTTCTTAATACTTGAGTGAAGACATTGAAAAAGATTTTTTAAAATTGAATAAGGATAAATTTGTTAAACAAATTTTGACACATCCTCATTCAACATATATAACTATAGGTTAGCATTTTGCCACCAAACATCATAAGATGTCAAAGAATATTTTAAATATCAAAATATATAAATGTTTTTATTTGGTCTAATTTCAAATTAAAACAATATTTTATTGTTAAAACAATTTTATATGATTATAACAATATTTATTTGTAAAAATAACAAATTTTAATAGTTTAAAATGGATATATTGGATTCTAAAACACGAATATAATAATTTCTAACTATAGGTGTTTTTATGAAGTGGAAAGAGAATTCAATTAAAAACACACCAATCAAATTTGGAGAATTAGTATTTTGACTGTTCAAAATTTAGTGCTTGCTATCTCTTATTTATTCCTAGCAAGTTACTAGTTATTGTTGGCCATTAACTTGTTAATGTAACAATCTATGATGTCGAATTGGA
>JAZUAV010000008.1:0-28022 GCA_045638165.1 Methanobrevibacter sp. | reverse complement strand
TCTATTTTAGGAACAACGTCTTCTACTTGTTCTGGGTTCATTTTTGCTCCAGATCCAAAGGTTCTTACATCGATATTTGGTCTGTCTGCTCTTTCGTCTAACAATAGGTCAATTACTGGTGAAGTACCAATATTACCACTTTTAATAATAGCAATTTTAACTACCATAATTAAATCTCCTTTTTCGATACTTATTATTATAATTCAAAAACTATTTAAATTTTATTATTTACAATTTTTAATGAATTAATTAATTATTATACTGAATATTATTCATTATTTTAATTTAACGAAGCATATTTTATACAATTAGTAATATATTTAAAAATTTATTGATTAAATAATGGTAATAATTTAATGTTATTTTAATGAAATTTGTAATAATTTCGAGAATTTTTATGTAAATTGTAATACTTTCATAAATTTTAATGAAAATAGTAATAATTAATTAAACAGAAGGTAAAATATTGTTAAAGGGATTTAAAAATTAGAATGAGTGGTTCCGACGAGATTCGAACTCGTGATCCCCTCCTTGTAAGGGAGGTATCATACCACTAGACCACGGAACCAACAAATATTATTATGATTTTATTATTATATAAGCATTTCGGTAATTTCTGTTTTTAATAGGTAAAGTTAATAAATTAATAACTATATATTTAATATCACAATAAAAAAAATGAAGTGATAAAATGGCATGGGACGATAAAGAAACTAAAGTTTGGATGGATGGAAAATTTGTCGAATGGAAAGATGCAAATATTTCAGTACTTTCCCACGTTGTCCACTATGGTACAGGTGTTTTCGAAGGCATTCGTGCATATGAAAATGAAAACGGTGTTGCAGTATTCCGTTTAAAAGAACATGTGCAACGTTTATTCGATTCTGCAAAAATCTATAAGATTGATATTCCTTACACACAAGAAGAGATTGAAGAAGCTATTTTAGAAACCCTTCGCGTAAATGATTTAGGGGCATGTTACATACGCCCTATCGTATTTAGAGGATATGGGGAATTAGGCGTAAATCCATTAGGCTGTCCTGTTAATGTAGCTATTGCTGCTTGGGAATGGGGATCCTATTTAGGTGAAGAAGGAATGGCAAACGGTGTTGACATTGGAATATCCTCATGGAGGAAACCTGCACCTGACACTTTTCCAGCATTAGCAAAATGTGCTGCTAATTACATGAACTCCCAATTAGCAAAACTCGAAGCTATTGACAATGGCTATGATGAAGCAATCATGCTCGATTATGAAGGTCACGTCTCAGAAGGTAGTGGAGAGAACATCTTCCTTGTAGAAGGCGAAAAATTATTCACTCCTGCGATGTCTTCTTCTAATCTTAAAGGTATTACAAGAGATTCAATCATGACTTTAGCTAGTGATTTAGGTTATGAAGTTGTTGAAGAGGTAATTTCAAGAGAAAGATTATATGCAGCTAACGAAGTATTTTTCACTGGAACTGCTGCAGAAGTTACTCCAATTCGTTCTATAGACCACAGAACAATAGGCATTGGTAAAAGAGGACCTATTTCTGAAAAAATACAATCTGCATTCTTTGATGTTGTAGAGGCAAAAGTTGAAGATAAATATGGTTGGTTATCTTACATTTAAGCGGTGTTGATTTATGGATTTAATTCAAGGAATTATAATTGGTATTGTTCAGGGTTTAACTGAATTCTTACCAGTTAGTAGTTCAGCACATTTGGTCTTTATCCAAAATATTTTAGGTGTCAAAAGCTCACTTGCTTTTGATACTTTTCTTCATTTGGGATCATTACTTGCAGTTTTATGGTTCTTTAGAGCAGATATTATCAAAATGCTTAAATCTTGGTGGTTAAGCATTGGCGATATTCTTCGAGGAAGATTTAAACAAGGTTTTTATGAAGATCCTTATAAAAGACTTGCTTGGTATGTTATTTTAGCCACAATTCCTGTTGGTCTTGTAGGGGTATTATTTGAAGATTCAGTAGAGTCTTTATTTGCTGGTGCACTTTATGTTCCTGCATTCTTTTTATTTGTAACAGGAACTATTCTTTACTTGTCTCAAAGAATGACTAGTGGTGAAATTAATTTTCATAATGTTGGTGCTAAGGAATCGTTATTTATGGGTTTAGGTCAAGCATGTGCAATCCTACCGGGTCTTTCACGTTCAGGTACAACAATAGCGGCGGGTCTTGTAATTGGATTGGATAAGGAATTTGCAGCAAAATTCAGTTTTATTTTATCAATTCCTGCTATTCTAGGTGCTTTTCTTTTACAGCTAAAAGACATAGGGTCTGCACTTGATGTTAACTTTTTACCGGTTTTATTTGGTTTTATTGCAGCATTTATTGCGGGTTATGCGGCTATTAAATGGATGCTTGAATTAATTCAAAAAAGGAGTTTGGACATATTTGCTTACTATTGCTGGATAGTCGGTATTGTGGTATTTATGGGTTCAGTAGCCCATATATTTTAAAAATAAGATATTATAGAGATTATTCAAATCTCTATTTACATACTTTTTCTATTTTTTTTCTTAGTTTTTCAACGGAATTTCCTAAAACCAGTGCTGTAAACATTGCTCCCCCCGCTCCAGCACCCTCTTTGACAAATCCAATCAAGTAATTTTTTAATCCTTCATGTTCTGATTCTTCAAATCTAGGATCCACTACATTTACAGTAATGTTGTCATCAATTTGCTTTAAAATTCCAAATAAATCTGCAGTTTCATCACCTGCAACAAACACTGTTGTAGCTAAATTAATTCTTGAAAAATCAAAATTAGGTTGTTCTGATTTAATGATTGCACAGACTGCAGCCATTTGTGTTCCACCAGCTAGTATGATTGGAATATCTGAACCCAATACGAGTCCTGCAATTGCAGGCAAGGTTGGATCTCCTACAGCACCGATAGCTTGAAGTGCATCGGCTTCTCCAGCTGTAATTCCAGCATTTTCCAATCCTTCATTAACGGTTTTAATTTTTAAGTCATGAGGATTATGGGGCATGCTTCCACTTACCTTTTCATTTGCTTCATATCCTAATGCTTTGAGGACTCCAAGTGCAGTTGTAGTTCCAGCAGGTATGCTTTCACCTATAATTAGCATTTCATGTCTTTGTGAAAGTTCCCCGCCTAATTCTTTTGCGTTTTCAAAAATTTCCAATGGGTTTAAAATGCCTTTCCCTGTTCTGATGTCTCTTCCATAATCTTTTCCTAAACTTACATATTCGACATCTGGTTTAACTTTGGAACCTGCATCAACAACAACAAATGGTATTTCTGCAACTTGAAGTGCAGCTTTTGTAAGTCTTGCGGGGGTTGGTGCTGCTGCATCACCTACGACAGTTTCAGCGGCGGTATCTGTACAGCGAACTTCTCCTAAAACCATGAATTCAACATCTGCTGCAGGGGTGAATTCAGTTAATTCAGGACTTGCGCCCGCACCAGAAATTCCAGGTATTTTAGATGTTTCTGTTGTTCCAATTGTAATTAAAAATACAGGATCACTACATTCTTGTAGTTTTTCTATTAATTCAGTTGATCCGTATGTTGTAACTCCATCAATCATCTTTTTCACCTAATCTTTTTAATTGTTCTATGATAATTTTGTTCTGATTGATAATTTTCTTATTTTGATTCATTATTTTTATTAGCATTTCTCTTTCAGGCAATTCATTGTCTGTTTTGAATGTTTGACCATCTCTTGCTCTTGGAGGGATTTTAATTTGATCTTTAGGAGGAAGTTTATCTTTTTGCTCAGGCATTTTTGGAATTACTCCTCTTGAAGCACTATCTTCTCTAGAAACAAAATCAACATATCTATGTGTTACCTTATTTTTTCCTCTCTCATCGAGCAGTTCCATTAATCTTTCATCCACATTATCGACACCAACGAGCTGTTCTTGCTCCACTTCATGAATTAACCTTTTTTGAATGTTGTATGCATTGTATATTGGAATTCCCCTTGCTTTGCATTCATTTTTAAACATATCATGAATGTTAATGTCTCCAGTTAATTGCTTGACTCTCTTTTGCTCTAATGTATTTGCACTATAAAATCCCATATTTTAACTTATGTTTTTTAAATTTAAAAAATATTTTTATATTTCAAATTGAAATATACTAATTAATTAAATTTTTCAGTGATTGTTTTGATAAGTTTGGGAATTGAAGGAACTGCAGAAAAAACCGGAGTAGGTATTGTTGATAGTGATGGAAATATTCTGGCCATGGCAGGAAAACAGCTATTCCCAGAAGAAGGGGGCATCCATCCAAGAATTGCTGCAGAACATCATGCCAAATGGATTCCTGAATTAATTCCTCAGGCCATTGAAGAATCTGGCATTTCATACTCAGATATTGATTTAATTTCTTTTTCACAGGGTCCTGGATTAGGTCCGGCTTTAAGAATTGTTGCAACTTCAGCACGAAGCTTGGCTCTATCTTTGGATAAACCAATCATCGGTGTCAATCATTGCATCGGGCATGTTGAAGTTGGAAAACTGGATACTGGTGCTGTTAATCCCGTATCACTTTATGTAAGTGGGGGCAATAGTCAGGTAATCGCTTATGAAAGTGGAAGATATAGAATTTTTGGAGAAACTTTAGACATAGCCATCGGTAACTGCCTTGATCATTTTGGTCGTGAAACTGGTTTGGGCCATCCTGGTGGACCCGTCATTGAAAAATTGGCTAAAGAAGGGTCATACATTGACTTGCCCTATGTCGTAAAAGGCATGGACTTTTCATTTTCCGGTTTATTGTCTGCAGCTTTAAGGGAGGCTGAAAAAGGCACATCAATGGAAGATATCTGTTTTTCACTTCAGGAAACTGCATTTTCAATGCTTGTTGAAGTAACTGAACGAGCATTGTCTCACACTCAAAAGGATGAGGTGATGTTGTGTGGAGGCGTTTCTGCCAATTCCCGTTTGCGTGAAATGCTTAAAACAATGTCTGAAGACCATGGCGCTAAATTTTACATGCCTGAAATGAAGTTATGTGGAGACAATGGGGTCATGATTGCATGGCTGGGTTTACTGATGTATAAGCAATTCGGACCAATGAATCTGTCTGAAACGGGAATCATACAGAAATTCAGGACTGATGAAGTTGATATTCCGTGGATTGACAATAGCAAATCCTATTTGAAATTGAGTGATGATTTGATAGCTAAGGGTGCCGAATCCAATATTGTTAAAAGCAGCTATTTGGGTCAAAGGGCTGTTCTAAAAGATAGGATTTCAAAAAGTTATAGAATTCCCGAAATCGACAATAAGATTAGAAAGGCAAGAACCAAGGAAGAGGCTAAATTATTGTCTGATGCTAAAAGAGCTGGTGTTAGAACCCCAATATTGTATGATATTGATTTAGGGAATAAGGCAATATTGATGGAAGAAATTGATGGCGTAATGGTTAAAGATGTTATTGATGAGGATTTGTCATTCAGAATTGGTCAGGAAATTTCAAAGCTTCATGGTGCAGGAATTATCCATGGGGATATTACCTCTTCAAACATAATGCTTCAAAATGATGATTTGGTTTTCCTTGATTTTGGGCTTGGAAGATATTCTACTTTAGATGAAGATAAGGCTGTTGATTTATTGGTTTTAAAGAAATCATTACAAAGCATTGATTATAATCTTTCATTAAAATATTTTGATGCAGTTTTAAATGGATATGATGATGATATGGTGGCTAATAAGATTTCTGATATCGAATCTCGTGGAAGATATACTCATTAGTTAACTATATAAAAAATTTTATTCATACTATTTTTATGATAACATTTATAACTGGTAACGAACATAAAGTTATAGAAGCAGAGAATATTTTCAAAGATTATGACATTAAGTTAGAGCATATTGATTTAGGTTACACAGAACCTCAAGGAACTCTTGAGGAAGTGGCTTTATCAGGCGCAAAATATGCTTGTCGTAAACTTGAAAGACCTGTGATTGTTGAAGATGCTGGTTTATTCATTAGAGCTTTAAATGATTTTCCAGGGGTCTATTCACATTATGTTCAAGATACCATAGGAAATCAAGGTATTTTAAAGCTATTAGCAGACACTGATGACCGTTATGCCGAATTCAGGTCAGTTATTGGGTACTGTGCCCCCAATTCTGAGCCCAAGACTTTTTTAGGCAAGGTATCAGGTGAAATCGCAGTTGAAGAAAGAGGAAATTTAGGATTTGCTTTTGATCCGTTATTTTATGTTCCTAGTGAAGATAAGACTTTCGGTGAACTTACAACTGATGAGAAAAACCAATTTTCACATAGAAAAAATTCATTAAAAAAATTTATTGAATGGTATTCTACTCAAGAATAACATTTTGTACTTATTTAAAATTTATAGAGAGGTTATATTATGGCAAGACCAGAATGGGTAACTTATAGTGATGAAGAAATTGAAGAAATGATTTTAAAATTTAACAAAGAAGGTAAAAGTACTTCCGAAATCGGTATCGTATTAAGAGACCAATACGGAATTCCATCCGTAAAAGATGTAACTGGTGAAAGAATCACCGAAATTTTAAAAAGAAACGGTCAAGCTGGAGACTACCCAGAAGACTTATTAAACTTAATTAAAAGAGCTGTTAACATCAGAGACCACTTAGAAGAAAATCCTAAAGACTTACATTCTAAAAGAGGTTTAACTATCATCGAATCCAGAATCAGAAAATTAGCTTCTTATTATGTAAGTGAAGGAAAATTACCAGAAGGTTGGAGATACAATCCAAAAGAAGCAGCACTCCTTGTTAAATAGGGCTGAAGAAGCTACTAATGTGCTTCGTGAGCACATAGAAAAGGATAGTGTTATAAGAATAATTTCTCATAACGATGCTGATGGAATTTCATCAGCGGCAGTAATAGCTAATGCTTTGGCTGAAGAGAATGTTCAATTCCATACTACAATCATCCCCCGTCTTAAAGGGGATATTGTTAATCAGTTAAGGCATGAAAGCTATGATTTATTCATATTTTCAGATATGGGAAGTGCATTTGTAAAGGAATTCAATACTTACAAAAAGGATGTAATAATTGCTGATCACCACCAGATTGATGGCACTGAATCAGAAAGTAATGTTGTTCATTTAAATCCTCACATATTTGATATCGATGGTAGTAAGGATTTATCCGGTGCAGGTTCAAGTTATTTGACTGTTCGTGGACTTGGAAAAGAACACTTGGCTCACTTCGCTTTAATTGGTGCATTTGGTGATATGCAAGGTCAAAGCGGATTTACAGGGGTTAACCGTTTAATTCTTAATGATGCCTTGGAAAGTGGGGTTTTAGAAATTCATGAAGATTTGAAAATTGTATCCAAATCTTCTGAACCTATTTTCAAATCACTTGCTTATACATTTTCACCACCTCTTCCTGGAATTAGTGGAGATTTTGAAGGCGCTCAGGAATTTTTAGAGAAAATGAACTTGTCTTATGGAATCAAATTTACTGATTTGGAAGATGAAGAAAAGGACCTTTTGAAAGATGCACTTATAAGCATTAATCCAGATATCTTTGGGGATTGTTATACAGTTCCAAGGGAAGTTCCTATGCTACGTGACTTGGAAGAGTATTCCTATATTCTTGATGCATGCGGCAAGAACAAAAAACAAGGTTTAGGTTTAAGCATTGCACTTGGTGAAAAAGATCAGGCTCTTGATGCTGCTTTAAAATTGCAAAGGCAATACCGTGACCAAATTGTTAAAGGACTCGAATGGGTTAAACGTGAAGGTGCGGTTCAGCTTTCTGATATTCAATATTTGTACTCAGAAGATAAAGTATTAAAGTCTGTAATGGGAACAATAGCCAGTATCGGTTTATCTGTGGAATTATTGGATAATTCTAAACCTGTCATTGGATTATCAAGACTTCATAAAGATATTAAAGTTTCAGGTAGAACCACAAGGGAAATGGTTGCTCGTGGTGTAAACTTGGGTCGTGCATTGCAAGATTCTTCAAATAATTTTGGAGGACAAGGTGGAGGTCATGATATTGCTGCAGGGGCAATGATTCCATATGAAAGTAAGGATAATTTCTTAAACCTTGTAAATGAAATGGTTGAGTATCAATTAAATAATGATTAATATGTTTTTAACTAAAAAAGAAGAACAAATGTGTGATGGGGAGTTTGGAGAGACTATTAGAAAAAGTATGGATATCTTGGTTGCACTTGGAGATATCTATGGAGCTTCTAAATTAGTTGATATTACTTCCGCACAAGTATCTGGCGTTTCTTATAAAACCATTGGAGAAGCCGGATTGGAATATCTGGAGGATTTGGCTAGTGATGGTTTAGGAGTTGCTAGTGTAAATGCATCTTTGAATCCTCCTGGAACTGATTTGGATAATTGGAAAGAATTAGGTTTTCCAGAAGAGTTTTCCATTAAACAAAATAAAATCGTAGATGCTTATGGAAAGCTAGGGATTTCCAAAACTTGTACATGCACTCCTTATTTGGTAGGTAATGTTCCAAGATTTGCAGATCATGTATCCTGGTCAGAATCATCTGCGGTTGCTTATGTTAATTCAGTAATTGGTGCTAGAACCAATCGTGAAGGTGGACCGGCCGCTTTAGCTGCGGCAATTGTAGGTAAAACTCCTTTATATGGATTTCATTTAGACCACAAAAGAAAAGCTAATTTGGTTGTTAATGTTAATTGTGAACTTAATGGAGCTGATTTTGGTGCATTAGGTTATATAATTGGTAAAGTTGTAGGTAGTGGAGTTCCATACTTTAAACTTAAAAACACTCCTGATAACAATGATTTAAAAACTTTAGGTGCCGCTTTGGCTTCATCCGGTTCAGTTGCTCTTTATCATATGGAAAATGTTACTCCAGAACATAAGCAGGCAGGCGTAGAAGAAGTTGAAGACATAATGTTCATTTCTGAAAAAGAAATAATAAAAACTCGCCAAGATTTATCTACAACTGATAGAGAACCTGATTTGATCTGTCTGGGATGTCCTCATGCATCTTTAGAAGAAATTAAAAGAGTGGCTAACATTGTTCAGGGCAAGACTATCAAGAATAAATTGTGGATTTGCACATCAGTTAGTGTTAAAGCAACAGCTGACAGAATGGGTTATACTAAAACTATTGAGCAAGCAGGCGGTAATGTTGTCTGTGATACTTGTATGGTTGTTGCTCCTATTGAGGATATGGGCTTTGAGGTAATTGGTGTAAATTCAGCAAAGGCAGCAAACTATGTTCCATCAATGTGTGGATTGGATGTTGTTTATGGGGATGCAGAAAATCTTATTCAATTTGAATAGGTTTTCTCAGTATTACTTTTTTTCAAAATTTTAAAACTTTAAATTGAATAAACTCTATATAATATACTGATATGTAACATGGGATAGGTTGACTACTGCGGATAGGATTATGAAAGGGCTTGACGAAGGAAGTAGAAAATATGGATGAATCGGACTTTGAAAAAGGAACCACATTCGGTGTAATTGGTGTTTGTGGGGCTAATGGTAATTTAATAGCTAGAATTCTAGAAGAAAGAGGATTTAAGGTTATAGGTACTGATTTATTACAGAAAAGTGATTGTAAATTTTCAAGTGCTTTGGAAGGTTATGACATTGATGTTTTCTATGGCAAGACTCCTGATGCATTTTTCAATAAGCCTGATTACGTAATTCCTCCTGCAAGTCTGCCTAAAGATTCCGATGTTTATAAAAAAATTAACAAGCCAATTTTGGAGTTAAATGATGTTATAGAAATATTCCAGCCCGAAAAGGAAGTGTTTGGAATAACCGGCACTAATGGAAAAACTACATCCACTACTTTACTTAAAAAAATTGCTGCAGATAATGGAATTAATCCTTGTGAACATAATCTGGAAGGAATGCAAGGAAATGCAGAATTTATCCCTATCTTACAATCAAGATTAAATGCTGATGTTGGAATTTTAGAGGTTGGAACATTTGGTGTACCGGGTACTGTTGAAAGAATAGTTAAGGATACTAATATGGCTGGAGGTTTAATAACTAACATCACTCCCGACCATTTGAATGACCTGGGAAGCTTTATGGATTATGCAAATGTTAAAGCGGAGTTCATTAAGGAATTGAATCATAAGAAATTAATTGTCAACGGCCATGATCCAACAATCATGGGGCTTTTAAGAAAATATAACTATGGTGGTGAATTAATTACTTTTGGTGTTGATGAAACACCGGATTCCATTGGAATTAAGGAATGTGTTTGCGGCAATAAACTTGCTGTTAAGGAAATTATTTCAGGTTGTGGTTATTACTTCTGTAAATGTGGCATTACAACTCCTCAAGTTGATTATATTGCTACAAATGTGGATTTGGCTAATAGAACTTTTGATCTACACACTCCTGAAGGAAAATTACAAGTTAAAATGGCAATAGATGGGCTTCATAATGTTTATAATGTTACTGGAGTAATTATTGCTGCTCATGAATATTTAAAATTGCCTTATGATAAAATACTTGAAACCGTATCTACTTTCACAGGTGTTGAAGGAAGAATGGAAAAAGTGGGCGAGATTAAAGGAAAAACTGTTTTTGTAGATTATGCCCATAATCCTGCCGGTGTTCAAACTGTTCTAAAAGAGTTCCAAAAATTGTTTGGAGACTTCACAACTGTCATTACAGTCTCATCCGAATCAGGTTATGTTGGTGACTTGGAAATTTTCAACAGTGTTTTGAAATTTTCAAAATTCATTGTTCCGGCATCTCATGCATCTCAAAAAATAGCCATTGAAAAATTAAATGAAAATTCCAGATTGAATGATAGAATATTTTTAAATCACATGAGTGGTTTTGAAAAACAGGGTACTCTTGGAGCTAATAAGAAAGATGTCCAGGATGGAATAAAAAAAGCATTGAATTTGGATTGTGAAATGATAGTGGCTATTGGTGAAGCCGCTACCAAGTTCAAATCAGTAATTCATGATTTGGCTGAGTAGTACGGAATTGTTTTCTATTACTTTTCAAATGCTCTTACTAAACACTTTATATACTTAAGGTTAATATGTAATATAAAGGGTTAATGGTATTATTTTTAGAGTTGCAATGTGAGGTTTATTATGGCTAGTTATATTAATCATCCTCTTATTAAAGAAAATTCTATTGAATCAAGACTTTATCAACAGATTCTTGCAGGGGATGTTTTAAAAAAAGCAAATACTATGGTTGTTGCACCAACTGCTTTAGGTAAAACAATTGTAGCTATTTTAGTAGCTGCTGATAGATTATACAAAGTTAAGAACTCTAAAGTACTTGTTTTAGCACCTTCTAAACCTTTAGCTATCCAGCATGAAGACAGTTTTAAGGAATTTTTAACTCTTCCGTGTACATCCATAACCGGTGCCATTAAAACAGATGAAAGAGTTAAAAGATGGGAAGAATCCCGAATTGTTTGTGCAACACCGCAAACCGTTGAATCAGATTTGCTTAATGGGAGATATGACTTAAGCAGCGTTTCATTAATTGTTTTTGATGAGTGCCATCATGGTGTTGGATCCTATTCTTATGTTTATCTTGCATCAAGATATGTTCAAGAATCCAAGTTTAATTTAATTTTAGGATTAACAGCTTCTCCTGGTTCGGATAAGGCAAAAATCAAGGAAGTATGTCAAAATTTATACATCCAAAACATTGTTGTTAAGACAGAAGATGATAGTGATGTAAGACCTTACTTTAATCCTGTTGAAATTGAGTGGGTTAGAGTTAAAATGAGTGAACGTTTAGAAAAAATAAAAACCCATGTTGATAAGGCTTTAAAAGTTAGATTAAAAGCTTTAAAAAATATGGGTGTTATTAAAACAGTTTCTGTTAATAAAGTGGACATATTAAATGCAAGAGGCAAAGTTCAAGGTGAAATTGCAAGAACTACAAATCCCGATAAAGATTTATTCCAGGCCATTTCCATATTAAGCGCGGTTATTAATATTCAGCATGCTCAAGAGTTGATTGAGACTCAGGGTGTTTCAACATTTAATAAGTATGTTGCAAGGCTACGTAAAAAGAATACTAAAGCTGCAAAGTCATTGATGTGGGATGATAATTTTTCACGTGCGATGAAACTTGCAAAAGAAGCTGAAAAGCATGGATGGGAACATCCCAAACTTAGAGAACTTACAAAAATTCTTAAAAAGGAATTGGGTTCTGGAGATGGTCAGACCAAACTTCAATCAACAAGGTTTACAGATAAGGAAGATGAGTCATCATCTAAAATTATAGTATTTACTCAATATCGTGATACTCTTGAAATGATTCATCAAAAACTTGAAAAGGAAGGAATAAAATCAGCTAAATTCTTTGGTCAAGCCACTAAAGATGGTGAAAAAGGTTTAACTCAAAAACAACAGAAAGCCATTATTAAATCTTTTAGGATGGGTGAATATGATGTGCTTTTATCAACCAGTGTTGCGGAAGAGGGCATTGACATTCCTGCTGTGGATTTGGTAATATTATATGAACCGGTCCCATCTGAAGTTAGGATGATTCAGCGAAGGGGAAGGACCGGTCGTAAAAGAACCGGTCGTGTAAAGGTTTTAATCACTAATGGAACAAGGGATGAAGGTTATTACTGGTCTTCTGTTAATAAGGAGATTAGCATGAAAAATCAATTAATTGACCCTAATGTTTTGGAAGAGTTAAATGCATCTGCACTTCTAAGAATGGAAAATGAAAAAAAGGTTAGGGTTATTGAAAAGCCTAAAAAAGAAAATGATTTTCCAATTGTTTATGCGGATTCTCGTGAAGGCAATTCAAAAGTAATTAGACATCTGACTGAAATGGAAATCGATGTTAAAGTTCAGTCAATGGCTGTTGCAGATTACCAAGTTAGTGATGAAGTGGCTATTGAGAGAAAAACTGCAAAGGACTTTGTGGATTCCATAATCGATAAAAGATTATTTAAGCAGGCACGTGAATTGTCTGAAGAATTTAAAAAGCCGATTTTGATTCTTGAAGGTGATGATTTATACAGCGGCATGGTTAATGCTAATGCCATTAGGGGATCCATTGCTTCAATAGCTCTAGATTTCGGAATCAGTATTATCCCTACTAGAAATGCACAGGATACTGCTGCAATGATAAAAAGAATTGCAGTTAGAGAACAAAATGGTGAAAGAACACCAGTTCAAATAAGGACAGATAAAAAGCCTGTTAGTCTATTGGAACAGCAATTGTTTATTGTTGAATCCTTGCCTAATATTGGTCCGGTCAATGCAAAGAATTTATTGGAACATTTTGGTTCTGTAGCTAACATTATCAATGCCTCTGAAAAGGAGCTTCAGGAAGTTGAAGGAATTGGTAACAAAACTGCAGAAAACATTAGGAAAGTAATAGATTCTAAATATTTGTATTTCAAAAAAGAGATTAAAGAAAAAAAGCTTCTCTAGAAGTTTTCTTTAATGTATTCATAACTTTTTTTAATAGAATCTTCATCATTTACTTCGATGATGTAGATGCCATCATATTTTTTTGACTCGAAAGTATCTATGATATGTTTTAAATCAATAGAGCCTTCACCTAAAGCAAGGTGTGAGTCATCATCACCAAAATTATCATGGGCATGTATGTGTTTAATGGAATCAAAATACATCTCATCTGCGGAGTATCCGACATGGTTTGCATGGCCGATGTCTAAGGTCATATACATTTCATTTTCTGTGAGGAACTTGTCTAGTTCAGACATATTCTGATAAATCATGGCCTCAAAGGTAGGCATGTTTTCAATTGTTACGCACACTCCCAAATCTTTTCCATAATTTCCAAGTTCTATAATTGATTCATTAGCATTGGAATATACCTTATCTTCAAACGGTCTTGCTAAAAAAGTCATTAGTCCGGGATGAACAACAACACATTCTGCATCAATTTTATTTGCCAAGTCAATTGAGTCTTTAATTTGTTCTAATGAATTTAATCTGCTTTTTTCTTGAACTGATGCAATGTTAACATCCATAAAAGGGGAATGAATTGAATATTTCAAATTATAGCTTTCCAAAAAATCCACATCAATATTTTCGTATGGGAATTGGTGAACTAATTCAGCATATTCTAATCCCAAGCTTTCAATAAAGTCTAAAATGTCTTCTAAATTTTCATGTAATCCCGCGAGTGTAGATGCACCTATTTTCATAATATCACTATTTTTTAACTGCTGTTATTTCCAATCCCATCTCAATAGCTTCAATAATGAGATCAGATAATTCGATACCATTTTTTATTTTAATTTCTCCTTTTTTAGAGGTAGTTGCTGTGAGTAGATATTCTCCTTCTATGTAAATATCAAAGTTTTGCTTTCCGTTTTCTTTTCCAAGCTCTAAAATTAACTGCTTTTTGGTGTGGGTGATATCAATTTCAAATGGGGTTTTGTTTTTTGGCTTTTCTTCAATTATTTCGACTCCAAGGCTGATTCCAATTTCATCTTCAATTTCGGCAATTCTTTTACCGTTTTTACCGATAATCTTTGGAATGTAGTCTTCCGGAATGTAAATATTTGCCCTTTCAGGGGATATTACTTCAACATCCACTTTGGCCTTTTTTGGAAGAATCTTTTTTATTTTTCTCAAAATCTCTTTTTCAGCGATTTTATCCACGGAAGATTTGCATTTTTCGCTGGATTCGGTTCCATTCACCAAATCCATATCCATCACGATGGTTTGTTCACCGTAAGTGTAGATTTCATTTTTAAGTTCTCCAGTTTCAAAGTCACGGACTTCGATAACAGGTCTTGCAAGATCTGCTTCCTTCATGCCTGTCGGAACTTTCACTGTCATTTTGGTTTCATAAACACTTGTTACCTTACCGTTTTCAATGTAAATGCTGGTATCTACAATTGAAGGGATAACTCCAAGCTCTACTCTTGAAGCGATTCTTTGAATTGCATCTATTGGTCTTGTTGCATGAACGACACCAATCATTCCGACGCCGGCTAATCTCATATCTGCGAATATGTTAAAGTCAGTATTTTTCCTGAGTTCATCATAGATTGTATAATCCGGCCTTACAAGCAATAATACGTCTGCTGTATTTTCCATGCTACCTTCAAGTGGGCTGTATTGTGTTATTTCATCGGGCAATTGTAAGTCTCTTGGTGATTCCATTGTCTTTACAATCTTATTTAATTTTGATGAGTAATATTTTGCAATGGCCTGTACAAATGTGGATTTTCCAGCGCCAGGTGAACCTGCAATCAAAATTCCTTCAGCATTGGTTCTTATTCTTTCTAATAATTTGTCTGACAAATGATATTCGTCTAGGCTGATATTTGCTACAGGTTTTACTGCAGTAACCTCCAAACCTTCTGAAAATGGGGGATATGCTATTGAAATTCTGTATTCTCTTGATTGAACAACAAAAGAGCCTTCTTTTGAAGATTCCAAATAGGTTTTTGAGTCACTGTTTGCTTTATCAAGAATCTCATCAACAATTTCATGGATTTTTGAATATGAATAAGGTTTATCTTCAAGTTTAACAAAATCAATGTGTCCGGGGGTTCCTTTTTTTGCCATTGGACAAACATTTTCTTTTAGATGGACTGACATTGTATTGTCATCAAAGAACTTTTCAATTGAGAGTGCCTTTTCAACATATTTCTGTTCATAGTAGTAAACAGGAATTCCCTGGGCCTTTGCAGTTTCGGCCTGTACCTTGTCATTTGTAAGCAATGTTCCCATTTCTGACCTTGCCACATCACGGATAATGCTGTCGATTTCACCGCTTTTAGCATATTTGATGTCATAATTTGTTGGCCTTTTGCCTTTGAAACTGATAGCCAGTTCGCCTTCATATTGCAAATCCTGTAATTTTTGAAGTTCTTTTAGTCCTTTTCTTCCTTCGCTTCTGTTTGCATTTGCTTGGTGTTCCAGTTCACAAACGACAGCTTCAGGTACAATGATTTCTGGATAATCCAAATCGCTGTTTTCAATGATATCGCTAACAGCACCTATTATAACTGCACTGGTGTCAGGAATTATACGCTTCATTTTAATACACATCTTCTGGGTTCACTAGTCTTTCTAAGATAACTTCTAAATCTTCATCCTTCAAATCTTCAATGTCCACATTTTCAGTATTTAGTTTTCTAAAAAAGCATGAAAGATAACCTTCGTGGCATGCCGCTCCAGTCTGTTTGATTTTTAAGACAATCGCATCCATGTCACAGTCAACTAGAATCTCTTTTACTTCCTGAAAATGCCCAGAACTTTCTCCTTTCAACCATATTTTGTTTCTTGAAGTGCTCCAGTAATGGGCTTTTCCTGTTTCAATTGTCTTTTGAAGAGCTTCTTTGTTCATATTGGCCAACATCAATATTTGATTGGTGTCTGCATCCTGAGCAACAGCTGTGATGACTTTTTGACCATTGATTTCATGTCTAAAGTTGATTTCCATAATTATTCACCTTTGATATAATTTACAATATTGTCGATATCAACCAATTCTTGGTTTCCACTAACCATGTCTTTGATGGTGATTTTGCCTTGCTCTAAATCTTTTTCTCCAATGATGGCTATTTTTGAAACTTTAATCTTATCTGCATAATTCATTAGTTTTTTGAATTTTTTGCCATTCAAATCAACATCTGCCTTGATATCGTTCTTTCTTAAGAGTTGAGTTATCTCATAAGCCTTGGTTCTCACGCTATCTGAAATTGGAGCAACATAAATATCCAAGTGTGAAGGCAACTCTTCTGTTTCAGTTAGCTCTTCAATTGCATTCATCAATCTGTCAAAACCAAGTGCAAATCCTGTAGATTCTACTTCCTGACCTCCAAACAGTTTTACTAAACTGTATGATCCTCCACCGCAAATCTGCTTTTGGGCACCGAGTTCAGGAACATAGATTTCAAACACGATTCCTGTGTAGTAGTCAAGTCCTCTTGCAACGCCTAAGTTTAATGTATAATTGGTGAAATCGAATGCTTCTAAAAGTTCAATTAATTCTTTAAATTCATCTAATGCTTCTTTTGGTTCTTCATAAGGAGCTATTAATTCTTCAACATCGTTTAAAATTGTTTTGTCTCCGACCAAATCAATCAGTTTTAATAAAATCTGATTCAGTTCATCATTGTCGATTACCGGTGCATCTCCGCTTAATGACTCAATCAATAAATCTTTGTCTCCTTTGTCAATGACGACCATAATTTCCCTTTGGGTTTCTTGGGTGATATTGAAGTGCTTGAACAGTCCTCTGATAATTCCCAAGTGGTTGAGGTTTACATCGGCGGTTGTGATTCCTAAAGCATTGATTGCATCGCTACAAAGTGCAATGACTTCCGCTTCACCTTGGGGGGTATTGGCTCCGATTAATTCGCAACCGAATTGCCAAAATTGTCTGAATCTTCCTTTTTGAGGTCTTTCATATCTAAAACAGCTGCCATAGTAATAAAGCTTTATTGGTTTTGTAGCGGTTTTTTCAAGTTCATTTAAGTATAATCTTGCAACTGGGGCAGTAATTTCAGGTCTTAGAGTTAATTCCCTGTCTGATTTATCTTTGAAATTGTACAATTGATTTACAATTTCTTCTCCGGATTTTGTTGTAAATAATTTTAATTCCTCAAATAAAGGAGTTTTAATCTCCTGATAACCGTAATTTTCAAATATATTTCTTAAGGTACTTTCTGCTTTTTTCCGTTGTCTCATTTCGTCAAACAAGAAATCTCTTGTACCTCTTGGTCTTGTAAATTCCATTTTTACTCTCCCATGATTAAATTTATTATAATTAAGTTATGTTTTTTGGAAGTTATATAATCTTTTGTTATTTTACTTTTCAAGTGCTCTCGAACAAGTTGTTAATTAATTAAGTTATCTAGTTTTAAATAGTTTTTCGAATCGTGATTTTGCAGTTTGACGCATTTGTGTTTTTGCACATTTTTGCAGTTAAAATAGAATAGATTCAAAAGGCAAGGATAAAACTTATAGAAAGAAGGTAATGAATTCGTTAAATGGGAATGAAAAATTAAGTCGGTTCAAGATAAGTTGTTCAAATCTGATTATAACAGTTGATGAGGAAACTAGACAGTATAGAACTTAACATTAATTTTTTATATTTTTATCAATCAATTAATATTATGGATATTAAAGGTAGTACAAATATTGTAGGTTTGATAGGCCATCCGGTTGAACATAGCTTTTCACCGCCAATGCACAATGCTGCATTCCAAGAATTGGGTCTGGATTATGCTTATGTTGCTTTTGATGTCAATCCTGTTAATTTAAAATCCGCTATTGATGGTGCAAAATCACTAAATATCAAAGGATTCAATGTCACCATCCCTCACAAAATTGAAGTGATGCAGTATTTGGATGAGCTGGATGAAGTTGCTGGATTGATTGGTGCAGTTAATACAATTGATTTCAAAAATTTGAAAGGATATAATACTGATGGAATCGGTGCTGTTAGGGCAATCGAAGAAGTAACCAGTATCAAAGATAAAAATATTGTTGTTGCAGGTGCTGGTGGGGCTTCAAGAGCAATATCATTTTACCTTGCAAAATTCGGTGCAAGTTCAATAACAATAGTGAATAGAAATGCCAATAAGGCTAAAAGTTTGGCTAGTGATGTTTTGGCATCTGATTTGATAGAGGATGTTAAATCAGATTCAATTTCAGAGATTAACAGTTACTTGAATGATGCTGATATTTTAGTTGATACTACTCCTTTGGGAATGGATCCTCATATCGACGATGAGCCAATTGCCAAAGCTGAAAATATGCATGAGGATTTGGTTGTATTTGATGCGGTTTATAATCCTAATGAAACCGTACTTTTAAAGGAAGCCATTAAAGCTGGTGCAAAACCGGTTTATGGAATTAAAATGCTGCTGTATCAAGGTGCTGAAAGCTTTAAGATATGGACTGGCGTGGATGCTCCAGTTAATGTAATGGAAGATGCACTCAACAAACACTTGGGAAGATAATATGGATTTGATTTTTGACGTGTCTGGTTTGGCTAATGAAAAAGAGGATTTTACAACATCCAAAAAGGATGTATTGAAATTTCTTAAGATAATTGGTGTAGACACCCGTTTCGTTTCATATACTCCGGATAAGGTCTACATCAACAACCTGAGATTTTCAAAGTTTTCAAGAACTCGCGAAGCAACTTTCAAAAAACAGTATCCGGATATCGGAGTAGTCAGAAATTCATTGTTTCAAAAGATTTGTTCAAAATCATCAAAGCATTTGGCTTTGGAAATCAAGCCTAATTCCAGAATACTGATGCCTAAGGATAATTTCATGATTGATGTATTGATGGAGCCGTATACCAGGAAATATGGCGTCGAATTGGTTCATGATGGGGATCATGATTTGGTCGTTAATCCAATCATTTTGGATGATGAGGTTAATGATATCTTTTCAAGCATTTTTGCCGGTGAAGGTCTAGAATTCAGGGATAAAACTAACGAGATATGTCCTTTGGCGAATGTGCCTTTGGAATGGATTAACTCATTTTTGGAAATGGATGGACGGGACATGATTGAAAATGAAAATAAAAATGAATTGGCAATTTCATTTTCCGAGTTTTTGGATGATGTTGCCCCTCAATATAAGGAGAATGTATTGAAAGCAACAGAATTCATTGAAAATAAATTAGAAACTGAAGAGTGATACCTGTTTGTCAGTTTTCTTTTTAGGCTTTTTCTCTTCAACTTTTTCTTCGATATCTCCTTTTGGTTCTTCTTTTTTAGGAACTTCAACCGGAAGTTTCTCTTCAATAGTTTCCTCTTCACTGTCAATGCCAGGAATTTCAAATGGAAGTTCACTATCAACTTGCTCTTCAACCATTTCGATTTCTTCAGGAGCATTTAGCATTTGTTTTTGAAGTTCTTCGAATCTCTTGTCACGTTCTTCAACCCTCATTTGGGCTTTTTTGGCTTCCATCTTTGTTATTACTTTTTTAGGAATCTTTTTAGACCTGAATCTTTTTATCTCATTTTCTTCAAGTTC
Source organism: Methanobrevibacter sp. (assembly GCA_045638165.1). Classification (GTDB taxonomy): domain Archaea; phylum Methanobacteriota; class Methanobacteria; order Methanobacteriales; family Methanobacteriaceae; genus Methanocatella. The sequence continues at coordinate 8,089 of JAZUAV010000008.1, read as the reverse complement.
TAAAAAGTCAGAGATTTCCCAAGCAAGTTCATCATTTTTAAACATTATTTCAAGATAAGGAAACATTGAAATGGCTATGGCATGTGATATGTGCATTTTCTCAGACATTTTCTCAGCGATTCCGTCTCTTAAGTTCCTTTTTCCTCTATTGCGTGACATTAATGTGAAGATTGTTGGTGTTTGTATTTTTGAGAATTTTTTATAGGTTTCCTTTTTGGAGCTGCTTACTCCAATTCCCATAAAATCACTTGCGTATTTCCAGTAGCCATAATATCTACTTTGCTGTGCTCTTCCAAAGTATAAATCTGCTTTTGCTATGTTCTCATAAGCCTTTTTTATTTCGTTTTTATTTCGGTATTCCCTTGGAATGTTTTCTGCAATGTATTCCATGACAAGTGTAGGGTCTTCATCCACCCTCATCGCTTCCCTTACATGCTGAGGGTTTTTGCTTTTTAAAACGCCAGTTATTGCATTGAAAATATCTGATCTGTCATCTTTTATCCTTAAATTTTCAACGTCAATCGGTTCTAATACTGTATCTTTATCAGATAATGCCTGCAATGTATTGATTGCTGAACGCATATCCCCATTTGATTTTTTAGCTATTAATTCAAGGGCTTTTGGATTGGCTTCAATTCCTTCTTTTATTGATATTTCCCTTAAAGCTTTCCTAATGGTTGGACTTCTTACTTTGGTCATTTTGATGACAGTACATTTTGGTTTGATTGATTGCAGACGTTTTGAGTAAAAATCATTAGCCATTAAAATCATTGGATGTTTCGAATTTTTAATTATTTCTCCAATGGCTTTCACTCCCCCACGGTCATTAGTACCGTGAATACCATCAACTTCATCCATTATGATTAATTTGTATTCATCACCAAAAAGGGATCTTGAAGAGGATGACTCTCCAATTGTACTTTTGATTATGTCTTGTGAACGTTTATCACTAGCGTTTAGTTCTATTGATTCTGAAAACTCTTTTGCAATTACAAGCGCAAGTGTGGTTTTTCCAATACCGGGTGGTCCAACTAGAAGTATTGGCTTTTGTGGATTGCCGTTTTTCCAGTTTTTCACCCAATTCAGGATTATTTTTTTCTCTTTATTATTGCCAACCACTTCATCTAAGGTTTGTGGTCGGTATTTGTCAGTCCATAACATTTCTATACCTTAGATGAATTTAGTTAATAAAGCTTCAAGTTGAATTCTTGGATTTGCTCCTTCTCTTATTCTAAAATCACAATCAGCAATTGCTTCAATCAAATCAATATAAAAATCAGCTTCCATTTTACCTTCAACAACTCTTTTGGAAACATCTGAATAAATCTGGCTGACCATGTCTTCTCCGCTTGTTCCCTGTAAAACCATAGTTTCTCTTAAAATGGTTCTAGCACCTAAAAAGTCACCCATCAATGCCTTATTTATCATATTTCCAATGTCTTGAGGTTTTGCTTTGGAAACAACTTCATAAACGGACTCTTCTGTAATTGCTTCTCCTTCGCTTGCAGCTGCCTGTAGGACATTGACAGCTTTACGCATATCTCCTTCAGCAAAATAGACTATTGTTTCAAGGCCTTTATCATCTGCTTCAAATCCTTCCTGATTGCAAATGAATCTTAATCTTTCAGCTATTTCTTCACCTTTTATTGGTGCAAATCTGAATATGGCACATCTTGACTGGATAGGATCAATGATTTTGGAAGAATAGTTACATGAAAGTATAAATGAAGCGGTTTTGGTATACATTTCCATTTCACGACGAAGTGCATGTTGCGCGTCTTTAGTCATGTTGTCGACTTCATCCAGGAATATTATTCTGAATGGAGCACCGACAGGTTTGAGTCTACAGAAATTTTTGATGCGGTCTCTTACTGTGTCAATTCCTCTTGCATCTGAAGCATTCAGTTCTAAAAAGTTTTGTCTCCAGTACTCTCCGAGAATTGATTTTACAAGTGCCAATGCTGTTGTGGTTTTTCCAACACCGGCCGGTCCTGTAAACATCAGGTTAGGCATGCTTCCTTCGCCTACATATTTTTCAAGTCTTGTTATGATTTGTTTTTGTCCTACAATGTCTTCTAATGTTTGCGGTCTATATTTTTCTACCCATGGTCCAGTCATTAAATCACCAATATTTTACTGTAAAATGATATGTTTTTTGTTAATAATTAAGTTTTGGTTAATCTTTTTATATGTTGAAATGTTATATATAATTCAAATGAGAGAGTACTTGAAAAGTATTAGTTAAAAATTTTATGGTGTTAAAAATGAGAGGTACATGGAGACTTAAATTAAGGATGTTGCTCACATCCGTTTTAATGTTTTCAATTGTTTATTTCCTTATCATGCTTATCGGATGGTATATGGGAGTAAGCAGTTGGAGATTGTATGCCGGAGCAAGTATTGTAATCGTATTTTTACAATATTGGTTTGGACCGTCATTGGTCAAACGTTCAATGAATGTAAGACCTTTGTCCGAAGCTGAAGCGCCTCACATTCATCAGATGGTTCAGGAATTGGCTGATGCTGCAGGCATTCCAAAGCCTGAAATTGGATTGTCTGAAATTAATATTCCAAATGCATTTGCTTATGGACGATCCAGTAGAAGCGGGCACATTGCAATCACCCGTCCGATATTGGGTTTGCTTGACCGTGATGAGTTGAAAGCAGTATTGGGTCATGAAATGGGCCATATTAAACATAATGACATGATTGTAACTGCGGCCGTAAGTGTAATTCCAATGATTTGCTATTACATAGCATTATCCTTCATGTTTTCAGGAGATAGCAGAAACGGTGGAGGAATTATCATCGGAATCTTAGGTTATGTGTTTTATTTAATAGGACAATTGTTGGTACTCTTCATTTCAAGGACAAGGGAATATTATGCTGATGAAGCTAGCGTCGAGTTCGGAAACCGTCCGGCGGCTTTGGTTTCAGCACTTTATAAATTGTCTTATGGTGCCACCAGATGCAGTAAGGAAACTATTGCTGATTTAAATACCAATCGTGCATTTTTCGTTAATGATATAAATAATGCAAGGCATGATATTAATGATTTCCAGCAAATTGATTTTGATGGTGACGGGCGCATATCCGATGAGGAGTTAAGAAGGCTTGCAAATTCAGATGTTAAGATTTCCAGAAAAAATGGAATTATGGAAATATTGTCAACTCACCCGGATTCATTAAAAAGAGTAAAAAGATTAGCCGAACTTGAAAGTTAGGTGTTGGATATGAAAATGATTTTAGATGAACGTGGTAAAAAGTATATTTTAAAGCCTGGCACTGAATTTCAGAGTGATTTGGGAATTGTCAAAGCGGATGTTTTGGATAATGCTCAAATAGGGGATGAAGTGAAAAGCCATCTTGACCACACATTTAAAATCGTAAAACCTAATATCAATGATTTCATTGATTTGATGGACCGCAGATGTTCAATACTTATTAAGAAGGATATTGGGCAAGTATTGGCACATACTGGTTTGGGTGCAGGTTCAAGGGTGGTTGATGCCGGAACCGGTGCTGGAGCCATTGCACTCAATTTCGGAAATGTCGTAGGTGAAACCGGACAGGTTTATACCTATGAAATTCGTGAGGATTTTGCTGAAGTTGCAAAGAAAAACATAGACAATTTTGGGATTACCAACATTGAAGTTAAAAACAAAAACATTAAGGAAGGCATTGATGAAGATAATATAGATTTAATCTTTTTGGATCTGCCTAAACCCTTTGAGATATTTGAAGAGGTAATGGATGCTTTGAATGTTGGAGGATGGCTTGCGGTATATGCTCCATACATCGATCAGGCTGAAATTTCCTATAGAGTTGCTAAAAAATTAGGATTTTATGATATTGAAATAATTGAACTTTTGGAACGTGGTTTGGAAGTTCGCCAACAGGGTGTAAGGCCAAAAACTCGTATGGTTGGTCATAGCGGATATCTACTCTTTGCAAGAAAGTTATAACTATTTTTGATTTAAAAAAGAAAAAGGTAGGTTATACGTTTGAGTATAATAAACCTGTTGCTATAGCAATAAAAATAAGAGATGGAATAAATTAATTATTCCATAAATAGTGCCGGTTTATAAGGCATTGCATTTTTTGCCTTGTTTTGTGGGTCGTATGAGTCATCGGTATGAATTATCACTTCATTACCGCATTCCTCTTTGATGTAGTCAAGTGCATCTGTAAGGATTTCTTCTTCGTTAATCTTTCCGATATATCTTGTTTTGGTAATTTCCTTACCGATTTTTTTAGCTACTTGAGCGATTTCTTTTTTATCATCATAGATGTTAGCTCCAATAGCTCTGCCCATAATCTGGCCGATATCCGGTTTTCCAACCTCATCAGCTATTTTGTATAAGTCCCATTTCCAATCAGGAGCAAGGTAAATGTGGACTTTTTCGACTTCATCTCCAACCATTTGTTTGATGTGTGCAATATCCTTGATGATGTTTTCAACCAGTTCTTCTGATTTTTCAATTTCAGGGCTTACCAATTCTGGATTATATTCTGGCCAACTTGCTTGGCTTACAAAGCCTTCCCCTCCATATTTAGACCATAATTCCTCTGATGTATGTGGTGTAAATGGTGCTAGGAGTCTAATCCAGTTTTCTAAAACAGTAGATAAAACATAAATGATTGCCGGGTCTTGTGAGTCAATTAAATGTTTCACTCTGTAGAGGTAATGATCCACATCTTTTTTAAGTAAAAATAAGGAATTTTGCAAAGCCTGTCTTGTTTGGAAAACTTCCAATGCTTCGGTTGATTTTTTGATATGCTGATTAAGTTGACTAATCATCCATAAATCGATTGTACGGGTCAGTTCAACTTCTTCAATGTTGCTTAAATCAAGTTCAGAGCCTTTGACTTCTTCAACTTTTGCTGCAAATTCCCTAAACCATTCAAGCCTTCTTTTTGTACCAAGCACTTCTTTTTCTCTCCAGTCGAAGTCTTGCCATGGTTCGGCTGAGGCCATTAGGAAGAGCCTTACAACGTCTGCAGTATAGTCGCTAATGGCATCTTTAAGCAGGATTACATTACCTTTTGATGATGACATCTTGTTTCCTTCCAAAAGACCCATTCCAAATACTACGGTTCCTTTAGGCCATTTGTCTTCCGGATAAATTGCGCTGTGGGTAAACATTAAAAAGCTTAAGTGGTTTCCTACAAGGTCTTTTGCGGATAATCTCCAGTCAAGAGGATACCAATAGTTGAATTCCTTTTGGATTTCTAAAACTTTTTCTTCCGGCACTGTAACTTCACCGGAATCCTTGTTAAGTAAAACTTTATCAAAGAAAGCAAGATTCAAATCATCAGGATTCATGTCTTTTAAGTATTTGGCAATTGTATAATAGGACATGTAAATTGTTGAGTCGGTTAACGGTTCGATTAACCATTGATTGTCCCATGGGAGTCTTGTTCCTAGTCCTACTTTTCTGGAACATGCCCAATCATCTAACCAGTTAATATAGTATTCAAAATTGCTTTTAAGTTCTTTTGGAATGATTGTTTCGCCTTCAAGGACTTTTAAGGTTTTTTCAGTCCACTCTTCGTTTCCGTACTTCATGAACCATTGATTATCCATGATTTTGACAACACAATTGTTGCCGCATCTGCATACAACCGGCCTTTCGGCAAAGTCATACATTATGGTAGCCATATTGTCGTTGATTAATTGTTCTTTTAGTTCTTCACGAGCGAAACGAACTTTTTTACCTCCGAAACCAGGAATTGATTCGATAATTGTACCTTTACTGTGTTGAGCTTTGTATAGCTCATTTGTAGCTTCGTGTAATTTTTCGTCATTTTGATCGGTGATTCCTAATCGTTCGATAATGTCTGCAGCAGGAATTTCTCCGTATCCTTTAAGGGTACACACTGGAATCGGAACTACATTTTCAATAATTCCTTCTAAGTTGTATTTGGCTATTAGCTCATCATTTTTCTTTAGGTCTTGAAGTGCAATGTAGTCAGCCGGTGCATCGGCAGGTTCTGAAAATACTACTCCACTACCATAGGATGCACTAACGAAACTGGCTGGGAAAATCGGCAGTTCATCACCAGTAAAAGGATTGGTAGCCATCTTACCGATTAAATCATTAGGGTCAATTTCAGATATGATTTCTAAATCTTTGATTTGGTTTTTCAGGTTGTAGTGAGCTTCTTTTGTAATTACCCATTTTTCCCCTTCAGCATCAACCAGAACATATTCAACATCAGGATTCAGCCAGATGTTTGTTGCACCAACGATTGTTTCAGGTCGTAAGGTTGCAGTTACAAGAATCTTATCGTCTATTCTGAATTTAAGTAATGTTAGTTCATTCACTCCAACTCCTTCACCTTCAAGCAGGTCGTGGTCTCCCACCGGGTTGTCACAGTTCGGACAGTATTTAACTGGGTGCTCTCCTTTTGCAACCAGTCCCTTCTCATGCAGGGTGGTAATTTGCCATTCGATGAATTTTTTATAGGTCGGGTCGATTGTTCTGAATTCGCGTCTCCAGTCAATGGAATAGCCCATCTCTTCCATTACTTCATGATATTCTGTAGAGAAGTATTTTACAATGTATTCTGGATCTTCTAATTTTGGCAATGTTTCCTTTGGAACCCCGTGAACCCTTTCATATAAATCAAGTGTCCAAGGGTCTTTTCTTTTAATCCTATCAGCAATTCCAATAACAGGCGCACCGGTTACGTGCCATGCCATTGGGAACAATACATTGTATCCTTCCATTCTTTTAAATCTAGCATAAACGTCAGGAACGGTGTAAGTACGTCCGTGACCGATATGCATAGCTCCACTAGGGTACGGAAAAGCTACTGTAATGAATAATTTTTCTCTTTCATCGGGGTTGGATTCAAATAGCTTTGCATCTTCCCATCTTTTCTGCCATTTTTTTTCTATATTTTCGCTCACCAAATCACCATTTATAAGATTTTTTTAGGACATTCAGGAACTTCGCTTTTGTGTTTGTTCCTGTTTATTTTATCGATAATCATATTAACGTCATCAACTGAGATGTCTAGGTTCTCAGCAATCTCTTTTGATTCTTTTTCTTCTTCACAATAGTGGTAAAGAATTTGATCGATTAAATTATAGGACATTCCAATTTCCGCTTCATCTGTCTGATTGTTCCACAATCCTGCACGAGGTTGTTTATCGATGATTTCTGGAGGAACGCCAATAATCTTACTTAATTTGTAGACTTCAGTTTTGTATAAATCTCCAATCGGTTCAATGTCACATGCACCATCCCCATGTTTGGTAAAGTAACCGATTAGGATTTCGCTTTTATTGCCTGTTCCACTAACCAGGTAATTTTTATGATTAGCATAATAATAAATGATTGACATTCTGATTCTGGCTTTGAGGTTTCCAATAGCCAAATTATCCTCTTCAAGTTGTGTCATGAATAAAAATTCATTTAAAATGCTGTCAATAGCTATTTCCTTATAGTCTATTCCTAAACCTTGGGCTATTGAAATTCCATGAATTTTGTCTTCTGTTGGTGTTGTAGTGGATGGCATTATAATTCCAAATACATTTTCTTTTCCAACTGCTTCACATGCCAAATATGCTACTAATGTTGAATCTATTCCTCCACTCAATCCAACAACGATTCCATCGCTTTTAGCTTCGTTTACTTTAGATTTAATGAAGTTAACAATTTCTTCTTTTGTTTTGTTTAATTCTATTTCTGGAATTTCACTAATGTTCTCACCAACCTAATCATTCATTAGTAATTAATATGTTGTTTTTAATTTATAATTATATGTTAAATTTTGAACTCAATCATAAGATGCATGTGCTGATGAGTGTAAATTCCGAATGATTCTACTGATGGAATGAGGTATTTTCATTTCTGATAAGTTGTATTATCAGATGGCTTTGAGTATTATGATTGGATAAAAGGAAGTTTGATATAATGGGGATGCAATGAAAAAAGAGTTTTAGGGGCCTGAAATTTTTAGTTTTCTGAAAGTTGTTGTATTGCTGTTTTTGAGTAAAATCCTTGCGATATTATTAGGGCTCCTAAAAATACATTTAAATAAACTGTTTTTTCGACAGATTTTGGCGTATATTTGTGTA
>JAZUAV010000007.1:0-22517 GCA_045638165.1 Methanobrevibacter sp. | reverse complement strand
CCATCACCATAGACATTATTCACCAGATTGCTTGCCTTATCGAAATCAGTGTAGATGGCATTGGAATTGTCCATGAAAATTGAGTTGGCAATAGTATATGATGAATCACAGGCATATACGGCACTTCCTGACTCCTTAGACTTATTGATCACTCTTGAATTGGTTAATATCAGATTGCTGATGTCACAATATATTGCGCTGCCGCAAGTAGTGATATTCTCAAATGCTTTAATTCCATTGGAATCAAAGGTGCAGTTGTCAATTTCAGCACCATCCACATATGAAAGATAAACGGATCCGCCATTATATGTTGCGCCAGTGTCAATGAACTCGGAGTTGCTTACATACAGATTTCCGCCCAGCTGAATTAGGGCACCTCCAAAATCAGAATAAGTATTCTTAAATAACGTATCCACAATGGTAACATTGCCCATGGAATCGGAAAGTCCAGAAATGTCAATATTCAATGCCCCCGCATTTTTGGATGAACTTGTGTTAATAAATTCACAGCATTCTATATAATAGTTGCCACCATCCTTAATAGCTATTGCGCCGGCAGATACCTCAGCAGTCAAATTTATAAATCTTGAATTGAATATTGAAACATTTGATGATTTAATATATAAAGCAGGAGCATAGGATGAAGTTATATTCAGAAATGTTGAATTGCAAATATTCATTTTGGATTTATAACAGTAGATTTGACCCACTTTATCCGATATTTTTGAGCTGAAAAATCCATTGGAAATACTTAATTCCGCATCCCGCCCGTTATATATTGCACCACCATAAACCGCACTATTATCAATGAAAACAGCATCACACACATCCATAACACCAAAGTTAGCGATTGCACCACCCTGATTAGCGACATTATCAACAAAAGAAACATTATTTAAAGTAACTGTTCCCTTGTTGTCGATTGCACCGCCCTTATCATCATAGTAAGCGTTGATGAAAACCAGATTGTTGATTGTGATATTTGATCCCGTAATGGAGAAAATGCTTTGACCGTTTCCGTCAATGGTGCGGTTGTTTCCATTTATTACAAGATTGTCCCTTGCAATTGTTATCCCGTCAGGATAATTGTCGTTTCTGTAGTCCTTTGTAATCTCCAGAGTGCTGTTGGCATTAGCTATGTCCATTTCCAGCTCTTCAAAGGAACCAAATTCATCTGTTGATGGAATGTCTGTTTGAAGAGTGTCGGTTAGGTTGTCCTGTGCCGATACAAGACCCATCGATATGAATAAAAAAAGCAGAATGAACACTATCCTGAGGAATTTCATGAATAAATATATATAAAAAACTAATATTTAAAATAAATTATTCAATTCGTATTGTCCTGTTTTCACAAATCGGGTTGTAGTAATCATCACCTTCGAATATTATTGTTATGCTGAAAAGACCTGTCATGTTTCCGGTCAGGTTAAAACAGACTGTACCGTTCTCATCTGTGTATCCGACAAATATCATGCCGTTGAAGATTATGATGACCTTCTTGTTTGCAAGTGCTTTGCCGTTTTTGCTTTTAAGGGTTATTTTATAGGAGTAGCCTTCAGAGAATTCCTTTTGTGAAACTACTGAGTTTTCGGCAACGATGACAACATCCTCCCTGTTTACAGGCTGGAAATATGGCCTTATTGTTTTGGTATAGAAATTTGGCTTAGCTGCCCCTTTCCCATACACCTTAACATCACTTCTTTTTTTGTCATCGCTCTTGTTTTTCTCATCAGGGCCTTTGGATTTGACTGTGACCTTGTTTTTATAGGTCTGATTATCATATTCTGTTTTTATCACATAAACTCCAGGTTCTTCAGAAATTTCAATTTTTGCTGTTCCATCGCTGTCGGTTTTGACGGTTACTGCTTTTCCATTGATTGTAAAATCAACATCCGCGCCGACAACGGCATATCCGTCGGCGGTTACAACCCTGACGCCAAACCATGACTTCTTGCCATAATCGACCTGAATATCCTTATTGTCAATGACTTTACTGTCATCAGCAACTGTATAAACTTTAAGACAGGCAATCATGCCTTCATCATATAAGTCAACCCAACTTCCGTTTTCAAATTTATATGAAATCCCGTGAGTGTAATGCAGCCTGACCTTATCTAACAAAGCATAAGGGATTGCATTTGAAGTTATTGCAGCGCTGAAATTATCTCCTTTTTTAATAGGAATATACTTGTCCAATCTGATTGTGTGATAACCGCAGTATGGTGAAATGCCCTCTTGTGTGTAGACCAGCTCGCCATTGACTTCAATTTCAACTTTGTATTCAATGCCTTCGCTATCGAAATATGTGCCTACGGCCGCTATCAGGTCATCATCACAGGCTTCAAACTTATTTAAATAAGTTATTGGATTTTCACCCTCATAAAAATCCCATTCGAATCCAGGAAAGTCATATTGGTAATTCTTATTGTAAGGAATCCTATTTTCAAATAAAATGGCGGCAGCATCTAAAAAATTTGTGCACAATGTTTCGTCATAGTATGAGACATAAAAGTATCCTTCATCACCGAAATCTGTTCCATAACTGTTTTTGCAAATCCATGCACCGTCGCCAGGCGGAGCGGTCATGAAATTTTCTCTCGAAAAGGAGTCATCCCAACCAACAACACAGACCTCATGATTCAAAATTATATTAAATGCATATTGGGCATAAGTTTCAACATTATAAAACTCATTTGACACCTTTTTCCAATCCTCAGAATAAATGGAACAGGCCAAGACACCATACTTGAGAATATCTTGCTTAAATCTAGAATTATCATTGACAATTTTATAGTCCTCCATATTAAAAACGGCATCCTGAATGTGAATATTGCCTGAACCGATTATTACAGGAGATATCTTGCCGATTTCATCAAACGTGTCCAAATCCTCAGGGATAGCACCCAACCAACTTAAAAGATAGGCAGCAGCAAGTCCTACACTTCCTCCTCCAGAAGTCGATGCCCCATATTTTGAATATTGAAGCATTGTGTGCTGCATGTTGTTTTCCGAAATGTCAACGCTTAAACCAAATGATTTCAATAATGCGGATTCCAATGCCCCAGTAGAAGAAACAGCCCAACAAGCTCCCGTGTATCCTTGATTTCTAACTGGAGAGGTTAAATTATAATCCCTCCAATCAAAGTGGGTGGGAAGAACATCAAAGTCCAATTCATCATCAATTGGTGTCAAATTCATGCCCTCGCCGACAATCACGTAAGGATAGAAAACATTTTCATCACAAATTGTGAAATTTCCAGAACAGTTTACCACCTGAGACCCATTCCTTTTGAATATGGCATGAACCGCTTCGCCATCCCCAAAAGTCGAATCCACGATTTCATATAGCGAATCATAAATGCATATTGCACCGCTTCCAATATATGAAGAAGTGTTGAAGAATCTTGAATTGTTCACTGTCAGATTTCCACAATCAAAGTATATTGCACCGCCGTAAGTCGGATAGTCATCAAACACTCCAATACTGTCTGAATCAAAGGTACAGCCGTTGATTAATGCATTCACATGTGAAAGATAGACCGCACCACCATCAAAAGTAGCGCTGTTTTTTATGAAATGGGAATTGTTCAAAAGCAGGTTACCTCCCAACTGAATGATTGCACCTCCAAAGCCGGAGGAGGTATCCTCAAACAATGTGTCCAGTATACTGACATTGCCCGTATACTCATCATCTCCAACAATGTCGAAATTCAATGCCCCTGCATTTTTGGAGGAGCTGGTGTTGATGAACTCGCAGCCCTTTATGTAAATATTGCCTCCCGCTTTAGCGGTTATCGCACCTGCAGATACATTCGCAGTCAAATTTACAAAACGGGAATTGCTTAGATGAGCATCTGATGATTCAATATACATGGCTGGAGAATATGGAGCAGTTATGTTTACAACCGTCAAATTGTCTATGCTGACTATAGAATACTTGGAGTAAACTTGACCATACTTGGCTGATTTTTTTGAAGTGATGAAAGTGTTGCAAATGTCTAATCCACCACAATAACTATAGATTGCACCGCCTTGCTTAGCTACATTATCAACAAAAGAAACATTGCTCAAACTGCTTTCTCCTTCAGAATATAATGCACCACCAAAATCACCACCATCATTATTGCCGAACGAAACATTATTCAAATCTATTGTTCCTAAATTATAAACTGCACCTCCACTATCGCCAGCGCAATTATCAACAAAAGAAACATTATTACAATCCATGACACAACCACCACAGATATATGCTGCACCACCCCACCGGGCACTATTATTGGCAAAAACGCAACCGCTCAAACTAGAATTTCCATATTCATATATTGCACCACCCCATGAAGCACCATTATCAACAAAAGAAACACTGTCCAAAACAAACTCACCACCATTAAAGATTGCACCGCCAGATTCCCCTGCACAATTATCAACAAAAGAAACATTATTCAAAGAAATTAACCCCAAATTATAGATTGCACCACCAGCATCAGCAGCAACGCTCCCAACAAAAGAAGCATTATTCAAAGTAATTGTCCCGCTATTACAGATTGCACCACCACCACCTGCACAATTATCAATAAAAGAAACATTATTCAAAGTAATTGTCCCGCTATTATAGATTGCACCACCACCAATAGGATAGTAAGCATTTTTAAAAACAAGATTGTTGATAGTGATATTTGATCCTTTAAAGAAGAAAATGTTTTGACCGTTTCCATCAAGGGTATGGTTGTTTCCGTTTATTACAAGATTGTCCCTTGCAATCGTTATTCCGTCAGGATAATTGTCGTTTCTGTAGTCCTTTGTAATCTCCAGAGTGCTGTTGGCATTAGTTATGTCATATTCCAGCTCTTCAAATGAGCCTACATCATCTGTTGCAGAAATGTCTGCCTGCAAGGTGTCGGTTAGGTTGTCCTGTGCCGATACAAGACCCATGGACATTACTAAAAAAAGCAGAATGAACACTATCCTGAGGAATTTCATGAATAAATATATATCAAAAACTAATATTTAAAGTTAGATTATTCACCTAATGAGTAACCGATTGAACAACATCATTTCTTTTTGTGAATTATGACTAGACTATGAAAAAAAAGATAATATATAGCTAGCAAATAGATTAATTATTCACTAGCCCCTTTAATTCTGCTCAACACTAATGCAGAAACCACAACCAAAACTATGATAATCAAATCAATCATTATCTCAAAGCTTTTGGCAGTGCTGAACAGTGTGATGATTCCTATTGCCCACATGACAATCAAAACAACCGGAAGAAGGTATTTTATGATAAATGACCATTTCTTTCCGACCTTGAATGTTGAATGCTCGTTCAATGCAGGCAGAAAGTGCTCGACTCCGTAGAACCATGCGAATATGATGCACTGAATTCCAATGAGAAGCAGTATTCCGAATTCGTTGACAAAAGCATCGATAATTCCCACAAGATAGCTGCTGATTCCTGTTGTTAACAATAAGGAAAACGCACATCCGACAATCGCAAGGACTGTTGCGGTTTTTTTACGTGACCATCCGAGCTTTGCCGAAGTTGAGCTTAACATGGGCTCGAAGAATCCCAATGCAGAAGTGACGCCCGCAAAAAGAATTGCCAAAAACAGCAATGGAGCAAGAATGCGTCCAATCGGTCCCATTATATTGAATATCATTGGGAAAACAATGAAAATCAGACCTGTCCCTTCTGTAATCAGTTCAACCATCGGTGTTCCGGCAGTGGCTGACATGTAGCCCAAAATTGAAAACACACCGAATGCAGTGAATATTTCAAAGGCTGAGTTGGATGCAACTACTATAAGCACATTGTCAATCAGTTTGGAGTTTTCAGGCAGATAGCTTGCATATGTACATGCGATGGCCTGACCCATACTCAATGAAAATATTATCTGTGCAAATGCCGCAAGCCAGATGTTTATATTCAAAAGCATTGACCAGTCGGGGGTGAGTAATGTGTTAATTCCTATGCCTGCACCGGGCAAAGTCAACGCATAAATAACAATTATCCCCATTATCACAAATAAAGCAGGAATAAGAATTTTTGAAACCTTACCAATGCCCTCATCGACATTTCTGTGTGAAATGAACCACAATATTACCCACAATATCAGCACGCCGACGGTTGTAGGGATAAGCAGAAAGCTTGCGTTTGACAGGTTGGAACTTCCTCCGACCGTTTTGGTGAAGTAAAGCGCTGCGTCTGTTCCCCAGCTGAATGTGAAGCTGCTTAAGAGATATACCAGATCCCAGCTCAGGATTACCATATAATAGATTGTCACTGCAAAAACGAAAAGAACCAGTATCCAAGCGATGATTTCAAATTGCGGCTTGATTTTCTTCAAGATATTTGAAAATGAATCTTTGAAACTGAATCCGACACCATATTCCAGTATTAAAAATGGAATTCCCATAATGGCAATCGCAGTGAAGTATGGAATGAAAAATGAACCTCCACCGTTAGAGTAAAGCACATAACTAAAACGCCAAATGTTTCCAAGCCCTACAGCAGCCCCGATCATTGCAAAAATGAATGCCAGTGTTGAATCCCACTCAGTTCTTTCAGCCATAATATCCTCAATATATAATATATATTAAACATATAAATAAGATTAGTGAAAAAAATGAATGTCTTCGATAAATTCATGATGGGCGAAACAACAAGCATTGATTGGTGCTTTGAAAACAGACATTTCCAGCAAAGGTTAGCTGAAAACGGGCTTAGCCAAAGCTATGTCGTTGACTGCCTGATGATGGAGGAGCCTATAAGCTGGCAGCATGTTGAAGGCAACATGTATGCGGTAGTATATGATGCTCCATCCTCAAAGGACTATAAGGAAATCAGGATTCTGCTTGCCTGCAAGGGCAATTCTATTGATCTTGTAACCATCATGAGAAACAATGAAACAACAACCAATCGCCAAAAAAGGCAATACCAATCAGATAAACAAAAAAATATAGAAAAAAAGAGATTGAAAGCATTATCTAAAAGAAGATATTAGCCTTCAATTGATTAAAGCTTATTCTGCCAATGCTTCGGCTTCATCTTCGCTTTCGCTGAACAACTGGTCCAGCATCCATTCGGCATCGTATTCCTTGATGTCATCGTATCCTTGGCCTACCCCTAAAAACATGATAGGCTTTTGGATTACATAACCGATTGAAAGTGAAGCTCCGCCTTTACTGTCGGCATCGGCCTTGGTCAAAATGACTCCGTCAATGTCAATGGCTTCATTGAACTTGGCGGCCTGTTCGGTTGCGTCGTTACCTGTTAGGGCATCCCCTACAAAGATAACCAAGTCCGGATTTGCAACCCTTTTGATTTTTTTCATCTCATCCATAAGATTGACATTGGTTTGCATCCTTCCGGCAGTATCGATTAGGACCAGCTCTTTTCCTTGAGCCTTTGCGTGTTCAACCGCATCGTATGCAACCGCTGCAGGGTCTGAACCTTTCTTATGCTTGATGATTTTGACCCCTACATTGTCAGCGTGATAGGTAACCTGTTCTATAGCTCCTGCTCGGAATGTATCGGATGCAGCTATTACCGGAGTGTATCCCATCTTGAGGTAGTAGTTGGCCAATTTTCCGATTGTTGTAGTCTTTCCTGTTCCGTTGATTCCGACAAACATCACTACAAGAGGCTCTCCTTGGGCCTTTTTCTCCTCAATCATTTCTGTCATGGATTTGCCTGGAATGTCAATGATTTCAGCCACCGCATTTCTCAAAGCAAGGTAAGTGTATTCGGTAATGTCATTGCTTCTTTTGATTTTTTTACCGACCAAATCATCCCTGACGCTTTCAACAACTGCATTTGCCACTTCCATTGCAACATCCCCCTGAAGGAGTTCCATTTCAAGATCCCATAGGATGTCTTCAACGTGCTTTTCGGAAATGGTCTTTTCACGGACAAATGAAAATATTCCACCTTTAGCTTCGCCGTCTGCAGAAACATCATCTTTTTTATCTTTGCTCCTGCTCCAAAAGTGTTTTTTGCCTTCACTTTCCTCTTCTTCTTCAGCTTCTTCCTCTTCAGATTTGTCCTTGCCCCTGCTCCAAAAGTGAGACTTCTTCTCTTCTACAACTTCTTCCTCAGCTTCCTCTTCAGCGTCCTCATCCGGCTCTTTTATAAATCTTTGGAATCCAGGAGCCAATTCCTCTTCATCGCCAGGCTCTTCTTCAGTTTCTTTTTCTTCAGATTTGTCCTTGCCCCTGCTCCAGAAGCGAGACTTCTTCTCTTCTACAACTTCTTCCTCAGCTTCCTCTTCTGTTTCATCTTCATCAGATTTTTTTACAAATCTTTGGAAACCTGGAGCCAATTTCTCTTCCTCTTCTTTCTCAGTTGACTCTGGAAGCAAATCAGATTCCTCTTCTGTTTCTTCCTCTTTCTTCTTTTTGCGTCCGAATGAAAAGAATGAAAATCTTGAACCTTCCTCTTCTTGGAGGTTGTTTTCTTTTTCAGCTTCTTCAATGAGCTCTTCTTCTAGTTTTTCACTGGTACGTGAAAATTTCTTCTTTAAAGATTCAAACAAAATAATCCAACCTTTGAGTTAGTTAATAAAAATTAATAATAATATGTATCATCTTCATAATATTTAAAAAATTAGTTATAAAAAAAGAAAAAAAGTGGGAAATAATCATCCCATTTGGGTCATGTTGCCTTGTGCAGCAGCTGCGATTTGCTCTGCCTGAGCTTGAAGATTGCCTACAATGTCAGTGACTTGTTGCAAGTTAGCTAACATTTTATCTAAGCTGTCTTTTAATTGCTCTTTTTGCCCAGCCATGATTTCGCGAGCGCCATCAGCATCTTTTTTGACTGCAAGACCTGAACCGATACTTACGATAATTTCATCAGTACTTTTAAGTTCCCCCTTAATGAAGGAACCCGCACCTACAGGAACGAAAGCTTCAATAGAATCTTTTCCTTCAATGTCATCTAAAGTGTTGGTTAATGCATCGATTTCACCGATGGAAGCTTGAATCATTTCAATTTGTTGTTTGATTAATTCAGCTTGCTGGGAATATGCATTAATTTCATTTAGAAGATTGTTAATTCTCTGTTGATCTTCCATGTTAACACCTTAAACGCATCTATAAAATTTCTTTTACAATTGGGTCAAGAACTTCTTCAGGAGAAATTTCTGTAATTTCTGCAATAGAAATCTGGTTCCTGTTGATACCATGTTTACTTCCGAAACGTTCGTAGATTTTTTCTTCGATGTCAGCTTCACAAGTTGCTTTGTATTCTTTAGTAAACTTATGATATTCATCGCCCATTACAAAAGTACCTTTAACTCTGTAAATTTTTGTTATCATATTAAATCCCTCATGATTATATTAATTAAAAATCATCATCCAAAAAGCCTAATGCTTCTTCAACTCTAGCCATTTCAGGACCAGTACTGTCTTTTGCTACGATTGCACCATTTGAATTGGAAATGACGCATGCGCCCACCAAAGGAATTCCTTTGCCAACAGTACCAATATCCCCTTCTACACCAAATACTTCTTGAGCAAAATTGATTTCACTTTTAACAGCCTTGCTACTAATTAGAAATCCCTTATTAGTAACGGTAATCAAAGAGCCGATAATGTCGCTTCCGACCATGGAAGTTGACTCGACATTAACATCCAATGTTTCTTCAACCACCTGAATAGCTTCTTCGCTTAGAAATGGGCTTACGATAGCTCCCTTGTCATTCGCTGCAATGATGTTTCCAACTGCAGTGTATTGACCCGGAAGTGTAGCGACATTCAAGCCAAGCTTTTCAAACTGTTCAATTTCTCTATCTAAAACATGTGGGGAAACAACGATACCATTTGAATTGGCTACAGCTAAAGATCCTATGAGACTGCTTCCTGAAATAGAAGACTTGACAACATCGACGTCTAATGTTTCCTTAATGATTTCGGCCTTTTCGTCCAAAAGGGTATAAGGAACAATAGCTAAATCGTCGGTTGCTAAAATAAAGACTCCTACATTAGGATTTCCTACAATATCTACTCTTCTTAACATATTGTTACCTCACATTAACTCAATTGGTGGTGAAAGGTACTATAGCTATTCTGCTAAAGTAGCTTGTACAACACCATCATCATCTTTGACTGCTTTTACAGTAATTTTAGAAGGTATTTTTTGAATACCTCTTTCCCAAATAGCATGATTAATAGATTCATCAATTTTTACTTCTTCAGCTTTCATGTGTTTGGTTAAAAAGTTTCTGACTTCTCTGATAGCTCTAGGAGCTCTGATAGTCCTTTTAACGTTTTTTACATCTCTAAGTGGAATTGTGTAAACTCTTTCCATAATAACCCCTCATTATACTTTAAGACTGTTTCTTCTCCAATGTCTAGGTTTTGGTCTGTATCTAAGTTTACGATTAGTTTTAGCATAAGCCCAGATTGGAATTCTCCTATTTTGTTTGTTTGCTTTTGCCATTCTTAATTTTTTAGCTAATGGTTTATTTCTACTCATTTTCTCACCTGTAACATATATAATAATTATTTTTTATATCCGATAACACGAGTTTGATAATGTTCTGGGAATATATCCAGTGAATTTCCTCCCTTCTCATCAATCAAAGTCCTTATTTCAACCTCATAATCCGAACTGTTGTCCTTGTTTGACTTTTCGTGAGATATCTCGAACAGATTTGATGTTATCAGTTTGACGGATTTGTGACCGAAACTGTCCAGATTTATATACTGCACATCTTTTCTGTCTTCAAGGCTTCTTATCTGATTTATGTTGAGTTTAGGAGTTCTGTCATCACGTCTTGTTCCGTCTGCAATAATATCGTACCTGCAGGCAACATCCTCTATGACATTTTCATGGATGAACTTGATTCCGTCGTTTGGAAATCCGTCATTCAATATCATGTCGCAGGTCTTATCCAACAGGTCAACATCCAAGTCGATGACCTTGTGTGTAAAACCCAATGCCTCTGCGGATTTTTGCGCTGGGATATATGATTTGTAAACGCCAAAATTGGCAGTGCACAATTCCACGTCAAGACCTAATCTTTTAAGCATGACAGCCATAAAAGATGAATCCTTGCCACCGCTATACAATACTCCAGCTTTCATCGATATTATTTCCTTGTAATTTTGATTTCTCTTTTTTGACCTGCAATGTTTCTTAAGAGAACTTTCAATTGGTCATCAGTGACCTTTCCTCTTAAGCTTCCAGCTTGAGCGGATTGAATTAATTGCAATTCGATTTGGTTAACAAGCTCTGGTTTGGTCAATTTGAGATTAGCCAATCTAGCGCGAGCTTCAGGAGTCATGATCTGATTCAAAATCTGTTTCTTCTGAGCTTCCATTTGTCTTTGGGCTTCCTGTTGCTGAGCCTGTGCAACTGCCTGTTGCTGTGCTTGGTTTTGCATGGCAGCCTGTTGAGCCTGCAATTCAGCCATTCTTTTTTGACGAATTTCATCTAAATCGCTCATATCAAACTCTCCAAATAAATAAATTAGTATTTTGCAAGTTCAGGAATATCTTTAATAATTTCAGCAGAAATTTTATCTAAGAATGATCTTCCTGCTGGGGAAACAACTCTTCCACCTTCGACTTTTTCAACATATCCTGCGTCTTCCAATTGGTGAAGTGCGGTTCTGATGATAGATCCACTACCTTTTCTGAAAACTTCAGGACGTACACCACGGTCTTTTTTACCACCGTAGAAAGTTCTTAAACTAATAACTCCCACAGGACCATCCATGTAAACTCTTCTGATAATAGAAGCAGTTCTTATATACCACCAATCAGCACTTTCTGGTTTTCTTTCTTTGTGAACACCAGTCTTAACAAAATTGGACCATGCAGGGGAATTGATTTTATCATTGCTTTTAAATTCTTCTGCGACTTTTTCAATTAATAAATCTGCAGGTACATCAAATACAGTAGTCATATTAATTCTCCAATATTTTATTAAATAATTGTAGCTTAATCCACTGTAAATTTAAGACCTAAAAAAATAGGGCCTGTAACTCTAAATTTATAATGTTTAAGGCTTTTTCTTGTAGATTACAGCAACGTGTCCTCTTACATCTATGAGCTTAGCTCTGGTTTTTGTGACAATTTCGTCGATGTAATCGTCTTTATCTCTAGCGATATTTTTTGCAAATTTAAGTTTAACAATTTCATTAGCCTTGAGCTGACGTTTGATTTCTTCAATGACATTGTCATTAACGCCGCCTTTGCCAATGTTAATTGTCATCGCGGAAAGAGCTCTATTCATCATTTCTTTTTTTGATTGACTCATATTTAGCTCTCCTTTTAAGTTTCTTTTCCTTGTGATAAGGAATTTTCATAACATGGTCACATTCACCACAAAAAATGTTAACTTCAGAGTTAACCAGCCGGACGGTGCAATTGTAACCAGGGTAAAGGAATTTCTTGCATTTTCTGCAATACCTGCGCCTCCATTTGTCGGGGACTTTGGTATTGTATTTTGTGGACAGCTTCAAGGCAAGCTCAACATAGCGGTTACTGCGCTCAGGATGGGTGATGAATTCCATCTCAGCACGTTCAAAAAGGATGTTCATCCTCTCAGTTGCTATATCAATCATCCACTTTGGTCTTTTTCCTCTACTCAAAAATATCCTCCTCATAAATTATGAAAATAGGATATAATATTCAAAATTGAATTAAAATGATTTGCGCAAATTAAAACAAAAACCATAGTTAAAAATTAACCTTAGGTTAATATGAATATTAAAAATAAATATGTTTATCACCATTTATAAAGGTTATGGATATTTTGAAATTATCAACTGTAATGGAAAATAATTATTAAAAAACAATATTTCTGGATTGGAACATATGAACGGATATCCTCCTATTGCATGAAATATCTAAGAAACACCTACAAACTCAATGATGATGGACGTGATAAAATTTAATTTAAAGTAAAAAATTGGTGTGAAAAGAACTGGAGAATTAAAAAAAAAATAATTAAAAAATTCTATTTTGAATTTTTAATTTCAAGAATTAGCTCTAAGTCAACCCCAGTCCTAGAGGCGATTTCTTCTGGATCCATACTATCCAAAAGTTTTAGAATTAATCCTTCTTCACCTTCCTTTATACCTTCTTCTCTACCTTCTTCTCTACCTTCTTCTCTACCTTCCTCATGTTCTCTCATCAGCATGCCAGAAATTCTAGCAGCCCTAATGTCTTCATATATTGATTTAATTTCCATAGCAGACATATCTAAACCTTCTTTAACTTTTTTCAATTGATTTTCATCTGTGATATATTTTCCAACCCAAAGCAGAATACACCTTCTCAATATATCCAGTAATTCTCCATCAACAATCAATTTCTTGTAGATTTCCACCAATTCAAGAATAACCTCCTCAACAGGAGCGTCATTTTTGAATTTCGGCATCCATATTAAATCCAATATCTCAAAGGCACTGATTACTTCATCATTTGATAATTTGTATTTAATATTATTAAATTTTTGTGAAGCCTCGATTTCCACAGTATTAATCCAACAAGGATTATAGAACATCGTAGAATTCAAATAATCAATTTTAATATTTGGAATTTTCCCCGTGTTAAAAATATAAGGCCAAACATATTCTTTAGACTCGAAATGAAGTGCTGCAACATATTCAAAATCACGGCGAAGCAAATCTAGGCTAATTGATGAGTGATGTTCTATATTCACCAAATCCCCATTTTTTCTTTGACGTACAGAATCCAAATTCAAAGTTCTGGAAGTACTTGAAACAAATTTATCGTGATATACTCTCGTAATATCATCAAATTTAGTTAAATATTGGGGAAACTCTTCTATTTTTACCATACAAATAGAAAAAATCTTATCTTCAGCATCCCAAATACTTGGAACCGAATTGTCTACAATATTTTCACACATGTACATCCCACCTTAAATGATTAATACATGTTTATATTGAAAAATATAGTATATAAATCTTTATTTTTTAAAAATAAGACATATTTAATGAAATATTGATATAATAATAAAAAATTGTAATTAAAATGGAAAATTAACCTGAATTAATAAACCAATCCATGAAATCGATTTCACCGAAAGAGAAAGTTATCTCGCCAGAAACGAAGCCACTAAGAGTTTCAACAATTTCTTCTACAGTCAAGTCGCTCACGTCAATTTCCGAAACGTCTTCACCATAAATCTCATACGCTTCGGCGCTGCACACCCCCATAGCTTCCGCTTCGAGGTTTTCACGGATTTTAGACTCTGAATAATCGCGTGCCTTTAAACGACCTTCCAGGATTTCAGGCCTGACCCTCAAGATAATCACCTTATCTGCACCATGGCACAAATGAGACAAATGGCCTTCAAAAATAGTCAATTCATCACCTGATTCAATGATTTCCAAAACCAGTTTATCCAATGCATCTATGTCAATGATCTTATATCCCTTATCCTCATCGATTCCTAAAACGAAATCGTTTTCAATAGCCAAATCATTGATTTTAATAATTCTGCAATCTAATCTGGAAGCTAAAAGTTCGCTGACAGTGGTCTTTCCTGTGCATGGAGTTCCACTAATAAAAATAGCATTATTCATAATATCAAAAAAAGAAATGAATTATTTTTTCAAAATAATTCTTAAAACGTCTTCATCTTCAAGTACGTGGTCCGGTCCGACCTTTTGACCAGGGAATTTGACGGAAGTTCCCCAAACTTTTGCATGGCGGAAATTCTTGACGAACTCTCTGTGCAGTTTTCTGCATGCGTCAATTACAGTAGAACCTTTTTTTATGACCAACGGGTCTTCCATATCCGCTTTTCTGCCTTGTGGCTTTAAGTATACTCGAACTAGGTTCAGATTATCGAAAATTATATCCTTCAACTCATCGATGTTTGTGTTTTTGTCAGCGGAAATTGGAATGAATTCAGGAATATATTTCTTTAGTTCTTCAATATAAGCCTCGTCAACCAAATCAACCTTATTGAGTAAAACTAACATTGGAACATAGGACTTGTTCCTATCAAGCACATCTATGAACTGGTCCATTGTTACATCATCCCTAAATAGGACATCGGCATTGATGTAACCATATTCATTCAGAATTGACCTTATTGTCTTTTCATCCAGGTGAGTTAATGGACATGTGGAAGATACCTTTACACCACCGAGTTTCTTTCTTTTAACTGTCACATCAGGCGGTTGTTCGTTTGGTCTGATTCCAATAGCTCTTAATTCATTGACAATGACGTCAATGTGCTGCGGATTTAAAGTGTCCAGTACAACCAATATTAGGTCTGCAGTTCTTGCAACAGACAGGATTTCTTTTCCTCTTCCTTTACCGCTACTTGCACCGGTAATAATACCTGGAATATCAAAGATTTGGATTTTGGCATTTTTATGCTCCATTACGCCCGGGACAATGTCCAATGTTGTGAATTGATAAGCTCCAACCTTACTTTCGGCATTTGTAATATTATTCAATAATGTTGATTTTCCGACAGATGGAAATCCTACCAAAACTACAGTTGCATCCCCTGATTTTTTAACATGAAAACCCTGACCTTTAGAACCGCCACTGCTTCTTTGCAATGATTCTTCTTTTAGTTTTGAAAGTTTGGCCTTGAGTTTACCGATGTGGTGAGAAGTAGCTTTATTATATGGTGTCTTTTTAATCTCTTCTTCAATGTCTTTAATTTTCTCTTCTATCCCCAATTAAACCACCAAATTATAAAAATAAAAAAAGGAAGATTAGGAAAATCCTAATCTATTTATTAGTTGAGTTAGTAGTTGAGTTACCACTAGATCCGCCGGCTACGGTATTTTCAAAGTTTACTTTGAACAACATTACTCCAGGTTCGGTGTGGACATTGGTGAATATGTCCTGACCGGCTCCGCCCAATAAGTACAAACGAGTAAACATGGAATCGGTTAAGTGATTGTCAATCAGGAACGGAGTGTACTGATTTTCGTTACCTATCAGGAATATTGTGTAGTTTCCATCTTCAGCATCTTTAATTGACTCGTTTTTCATGAAGTATCCGTCTTCAATAACTATAATGTTAGATGCTTTGAATGGGTTATATTCAGTATCGTTTATCATGATTTTCTCACCGGATTGTGTGTACCCGGTTTCAACATGAGCTGAAGTAGTGTTATTACCGCTTCCTCTTTCAATGACTACTTTTGAAGTCATTCCTTGGCCTTCATATATTGTTAAATTGCCAGTGCTGCCCGGTTCGACTTTTACTTGTGAAGTTGGAACTTGATAATTGTAGTTTTGAGAACTTTGGTTTTCGAAGTTCCATGCACCGAAGTAACTCCACCAGCCTGCCTTTTGAAGCATATCTGAAGATGCAACAAATATTACAGGACGTGGGTTTTCCGGGTGAGTTAATTCAATGACTTCTGCAGCGTCGCTTGAAGATAGCTTATAAGTGTCTACCAATGTTTTCTTAGCATCGCTGGATGATTTAGGTAAGATATCAAGTAATATGTCTACGGATTTACCTGTATCTCCTGTGACATTTACCAATTTTGTAACTGCCCGGTCACCGGTTGTATCCAACATTCTAAATATTCCTGCAGACAGCTGCAAATCATCGGTACTCATTGCCTTACCTAACCAGAATGCACGGCTTCCTGCCTGTGAACCTCCGTCGAATGTTACCTGTTTATCGGCAGCAATCTCAAAGAGGTAACCGAAGTCCCACCAGGATGTGATTACAGTATCATCTGATTGGGTTTCGTTAATCCATTGCATTGCATTCCACATTGGGTCACTGGTACCCGGAACAACGTTTTCACTAGTCAGATATGCGCCGCAAACACAAGGTGTGATAAGTGCGATTCCGATAGCGAATATGGCAATATACTTTTTAGGTGGAACTTTAACAGAAGCATTCGGTTTCAATGCGTAGATGGTAATTAAACCAGCAGCAAGAATAACCAAGAATAGTGCAAGTCCATAAATCAAATTAACTGTAGTCAATGGAATAGCCGCTAAGAATCCGCATAGGAACAATATAACAACCAACCATCTGTCATCGTTTAATCTGTTTTTAATATAGTCACTTGCATAGCTTACAAAAATACCTGCAAGTAATGCAAATGGCAATACGATGGTAGTGGTAAATCTTGAACCTCTACTTACCGCAACAGCAGCGACAATTATCCATACAATGAATAATGTGGCATACATTACTGTTAAACGTTTATCGGCTAAAATGTCATCATTGCCTCCGAATTTCAAATCGGTTAAAGCAAATTTAAATCTACGGCCTTCATCAATTTTTTTAGAAGCTGATAGTCTTTCTCCTTTTTGAGGTTTTTTGCTTGTATCATTTTTTGAATAAGTAGATCTGAATTTGAATGATCTGGAAACCAAAACATACAATACGATTAAACCGGCAAACAATACGGAAATACCACCTATACCGTTAATTACACCATAGGTATTAGCTAAGAATGCTGAAGTCATACCGCTTCCAAGCAATGATGGAGCTTGCATCTCTGCAACAGAAATAAGTACATTCGGGAACCCACCTACAACACGTGAAGCAGATTGTAAGCTTAATAAGCTGGTCAAGCTTCCGAATATGGATAAAACACCATCAATACCTTTGAAAGCTGCAAGACCTACAAAACCGGCTACTGCCAAAATTACAATTGTAATAAGGTCTTTATTATGAGTCAGCCAGCCGAGTTTACTTGAATAATCGCCAGGATCATCTCCAACTTTGAAGAAATAACATGCGATTAAATATACTACTGAGAATGCTCCCATTAAACCTATGTAAAAGATATAACCAGTCCATGCTTGTGAGAACAATCCTATTGAAACAATAGATATTATTGCATAGACTACTTTTAAAATCATATTGTCTGTTCTTAAAGCTTCAATAAAGAAGAATACAAAGAACAGTGGGAATATGTAGTAGAACATATCTGTATCAAAAAATCCTGGGAATGTGTGCGCAAAGTAGTTCGGAGCAAGAACTATAAGCAATGTTGCAACAATCGCTCCATAATCATTGGTAATTCTTCTTGAGAATATGAATGCCGGAATTACGGCCAATGTAGAAATAACCGCACCAGTCCAGAATGCAACTTCTTTTACTGAATAGCTTCCTCCAAAGAAACTATTCACAACGTCGTGTAACCATGATGTGACATATACAATGGCGCCCTCATAATTAACAGCATTACCATCAGGGGCGTACCTATGCATATCCCAATCACTACCATTTATAACTTCATCCCCGAAAATGCCTGAGTCCACATAATTTTCAGTCAACCTTAAGTTATAATATGAATCCATTTCACTGAAATAAGGAAGACCTGATGAATCTACATATTGTCCCTTTGATTCATCATCGAAAAAATGTAAATCGGCTGCGGGAGCCTTTAGTGCAAAAACAACAGCTAACAAAATCAAAATAATGATTATTGATTTGCTTATTGTTAAAATTGTTTGTTTATTCATTGAAATCCTCTATCCATTTCATTAATATTAAAATTCTGTAAAACAAGAATTTTAAATAAATTATATTAAGATTATAAGAAACAAATAAAAATATTTAAACTTGACTTGAAAAAATATTTTTATTGAATATTATATATTTAATTCAACATTATTAAATATTATGCATCTCGAAAAAATAAGAAAAAAGCAAAATTTAATTCAATTTGCTTTCAAGTTCCTCTACAGAACATGTGAATTTACATTTTGGAAAACCGCTGCATCCAATAAATTCACCAAATCTGCCTGATCTTTTCAAAAGTGGTTTGCCACACTTTGGACATAGTCCAACTTCTTCAGGCTTGTATTCTACTGAAGTATCCTTTCCACAATTAGGATCAAGACACATTTCCCGCCTGTTTTTACCTTTGCCCGCAGCAATCATCGGAAGGCCACATTTTTCACATGTCTTTTTAATAATGAAAGCGTTTTTCGGAAGGGAATAAGTGACATTGCAGTCAGGATAATTGCTGCATCCTACAAAGCTTCCATAACGGCCTTTCCTTTTAACAAGTTTTCCTCCGCAACTGCATTCTCCGACTATGTTGGTTGCCTGATATGCCTCATATAATTTAGAGCCTATTCCCTCTTGGTTTTTGTCGATGTCGAGTAAAATTTCTTCAACATCCTTTTTACCTTCTTCAATGACACTTTCCTTAGTGGATTCATCTTGATTGATGCCTTCAAGTTTGTTTTCCAAATCCCTAGTGAGCTTCTCACTTGTCAAATTACTGCAGTAAGTATTTAAAGTGTCAATTAGGTTTTCCCCTAACTGATTGACTTCGATTTTGCTTCCTTCTATGTACTTCCTGTCATATAATTTGTCGACAATGTCAGCTCTGGTCGCTTTGGTTCCGAGGTTTTTCTTTTCAAGTTCCTTAATTAGGGAAGCCTGATTATAACGTGCAGGAGGTTTGGTCTCCTTTTCGTCTTTAATGAGTTCCTTAACGCTCATCAAATCCCCTTCACTGACATCAGGAAACTTTTCATCATCGATTTTTTTAAATGGATAATGTTCCATCCAGCCCTTGTGGGTAACTCTTCTGCGTTTGAACTTGAATTTTTCATCTTCAATATCTAAAGTAGCACTCATTGTCTCAAATTCAGCAGATTCGAAAAATACTGCAATGAACCTATAGACAATCAATTCATAGATTTTTTTCTCATCGCTGTTGAGTGATTTCGGGAGAATTCCTGTTGGGTGAATTGGAGGGTGAGCGGCATCTTCCTTTTTACCGTTGTTAGGCTTCAATTTGGAAGGAAGCTTGGAAATGTGCTTTTTGAACTCGGGATCAGCAGACAATTGTCTGAAAATATTATCGAAACCAAGACTTTCAGGCAATTTTTGAGATGAAGTACGTGGATAAGAAGTATATCCTGCACTATAAAGATTTTGAGCTGCATTTTGAGTTCTTTTTGGTGAAAAACCGAATACACTATAAGCTTCAGCCTGAAGACCGCTCAAGTCAAAAGGAACTGGTGGCCTTGTCTTTGATTTTGTAAACTTGATTTCATCAACGACCGCATCCTTGCCTTGACATTTATTATAGATTTCATCAGCGCGAGCCTTATCGAAGATATTTCTCTCAACATGCCTGATTTCGATGTCCTCAAAATCAAGAATTGCCCTTATGACCCAATAAGGTTCCGGGACGAATTCCCTAATTTCCTTTTCACGCTTTACCAAAATTGACAATGTGGGAGTCTGAACTCTTCCAACAGACAATTTCAAAAATCTGTGCTTTGTCTTTTTAACTGAGTCGGATAATGCAATGGAAAGGTTCATTCCAAAGTAATAATCAATTATGTGGCGTGCGATACCGTTATCTACCTGGTGCATGTCAATGTCTATTCTGTTTTCATAAGCGTCCACAATATCCTTAGCGGTTAATGTGGAAAACTTCATTCTTGAAACATTATTTAAAGAATCTTCACCGCATGCATATTTTAAAGCATTATAACCAATCAATGTTCCTTCAACATCGTAATCGCAAGCATGAATATAAGAGTCAGCGTTTTTACCGAATTTTTTAATAGCCCTTAGGTAATCCTTTGTATATGCACTGCTTTTGCTAACTTCATGGGAAGGAGCCCAATGAAGATCAAAAGCGACTTTGAATCTTTTGTTTTTTTCGGGAATCAATGAATACAAATGACCGACACCTGATAAAACTGTGATGTCCTTTGAATCCCTTTGAAGTTCCCAATATTTAACTTTCTTGTTATACAATTTCTTTTTTGCACTTGGTGAAAGCGCTTTAGCTATTTTTTCTGCCGAACTCGGTTTTTCGCAAATTATTACTTCATGCATTATATTTACCCAAAAAAATTTTTATAAAATATTTTAATGAAAGTTATACTATAAAAATATTTCTTTAGAGTGATTCAAAAAAATATTTCAATGCAACCTCAATCATATAGGTTTTTCATCAAAACTAAATTGTCCGTAAAGCATGCCAATTAACTCAAAAAACAATAGAAAATATATGCATAAAACAATGACAAAAAAAAATAAGCTATTCTTTCCTAGTAGGGATTTCTTCATTGTAAAAACGATAAAAATCAGCGCAAAAGTCACAAATTGGAAACTGTCCGTTTCTGTAATATGCCAACTCTGCCTTGTTCATGTCGAATTTTTTACCGCAGATAAAACAAGTTTCAATTTTTTCTTCGCTCATGTTATGACCTTAAAAAAAAGTAAAAAAAGTAGGTTAAATAACTTAACCTATATTGTATTTTTGTAAGAGTAAAATCTCTTCGGTAGATACTTTTCCACCTTGTTTGAATTTTTCAAAGATTTCTTCAGCTCTTTCTTTTTCTTCACGGTTTTTATTAGCTCCGACAGAAGATTTGTTATCAGATTTTCTGCGTTTAGGTTTGTTGGAACCTAATTTTTTGTTGATAACATGAATATCGCTTAAGATAACTTTGAACTCTTCATGTTTTGCTGAAGCATTCTTACGAGCTTCGATGAATTTTTTGTGAGCTTCGTCAGCTGCAGTTCTAATGTCATCAGTTTTTCTGAAGTAGGTGAGCATTTCTTCATGAGCTGCTTGAGCTTTTTCAGAAAGTTCAATGACTTTTTCGTGTTCTTCTTCAGATAATTTTTTGAGCTCTTGTGCTTCATTTTTAACTGATTCGTCTTCATGGATTTCCATTAATTGTTTTCTTAAATCATTTGCATTTTTAACAAGCTGATTTTCTTTTTTAATGTCTAAAACACGAGTTTCAATGATTTTATCAATCTTTTTGATTTCATTTTCTATTTTGATTTTATCGCGTTTACCTGAAGACCATTCGAGATTTTTAATCTTGTTGTTTGCATCGTTACGAGCTTTTTTAGCAGCTTCAACAGCTTTGTTGATTTCATTACGCTCGTTCCTGTATTCAATAGCTTTGTTTAAGTTTTCTTTTAAAGATGCGTTTAATTCATCTCTAATTTTACGTTGTTCTTTAGCTATTCTGTTATACTCTTCTCTTTCATCAGCAACTTTGGAGATTTCAGCTTCTTTTTCGTCTTTTTGTTTTCTTACACCTTCCATGGTGTCAGCGAGAACAAAATTGGATTTAGGAAGACCTTTGTCAGCTTTTTTGGATTTAGCTTTTTTAGGTTTTTCTTCTTGTGCTGCTTCTTCTTCAACTTCTTCAGCATCTGCTTCTTCCTCTGCAGGTTCAGCCTCTTCAACTTCTTCAGCTTCGGTTTCTTCAGCAACTTCTTCCTCAACATCTGGTTCAGCTTCAGCCTCTTCAACTTCTTCAGTTTCGGCTTCTACAGCTTCAGCTTCTTCAGCGTTTTCTTCTTCTACAGTTTCAGTTTCAGCATCATCAGTGGTTAATTGATTAAGGATTTCACATAAGACTTTGCATAAGTCTTTTTCTTCTATTACTACATCAGCAATTTCTTTTACGGAATCTTTTGCATTGAATGCAATTCCGCAACCTGCTGATTCGATCATGGAAATGTCATTTGCGCCATCTCCAACAGCAACTACTTCATCCAAAGTAATTCCTGCTTCTTCAACATGGTC
>JAZUAV010000006.1:0-11260 GCA_045638165.1 Methanobrevibacter sp. | reverse complement strand
TTAGCAACACTAAGCAACGGACTAAAGATAACCAATTTAGACCTAACACACGAAGAAAAAATGATAACGAAATGCCAACGCCAACTATCAAGAAAAAAATACAACAGCAAAAGATACCATGAAACCCTACAAACCTATTGGAAATGGATAGACAAAAAAACAAACAAAATACGCGACGCATACCACAAACTAAGCCACCACCTAACAAAATACTATGACCTAATCTGCATGGAAAACCTAAACATCAAAGGAATGTTCAAAAACAAAAACAACAGCCCAAAACTACAAAGAACAGCTTTATATTCATTGGTGGAGAAAATAAAATATAAATGCGAATGGTATGAAAAAGAATTCCTCCAAGTCAGCAGATGGTTCGCGTCAAGCAAATTATGCAACCGCTGCGGACACTACAACAAAGACTTAAAAGACGAAACCAAATGGCAATGCCCAAAATGCGGAACACACCACGACCGGGACATTAACGCGGCAAAAAATATTCTAAATGAAGGATTACGCATCATTCGCAGTGAAATGTTGAACCTCTGGAACAGGGGGGATAGCACGGTAATTCTAGAGGCATTAGTCTCTACAGCCCGTGAAGTAAGAATCCTCGAGCTCCACAGTTCGAGGTAGTTCAACCGCCGAGTTCATATGAGGAGATGGCTAAATTTCCTCCGAAGTTAGGCATTGCTGCTACATGTGTATGAACGTAGCTTGCAAGAGTATTTCCTTGCATAAATCCATCTTGATTGTTATATGAACCTTTTCCTCTTAGAATATCAAACGCTAGTTTATTTTTAATGTTTGTTTGGTCAACTAATACTTTTGAATAATGGAATTCATGTCCATGGAATTTTTCACCTTTTTTAGATATGATATTATCTTCCTTTACTTCAGCAATCGTATATTTTAGTGCTTGCACTCTGTCCGTTAGAATTGATTTGTAAGGATATACATTAACTACTTTGTCTTCATGGATGGAATTCATAAGATACATCAAACCACCGCATTCGGCAAAAATGGGCCTATCTTCAAGGTGGAAAGTCTTGATATCTTTAAGCATTTTTTCATTTGCACTGAGTTCTTTTGAAAAGAGTTCCGGATATCCTCCGCCAATGTATAATCCGTCAATATCTGGAAGGCTTTCATCGTTTAATGGTGAAAAATATTCTATTTTTGCATTATTTGCTTCTAATGATTCGATATTCTCTTTATAATAGAAATTAAATACTTCATCATAAGCTACTCCAATTTTAACCTTTTGTTTATTTAATTCATTCCAAATAGGAACAATGTCAGATGTGATTTTAGGAGCTTCACGAGCAATTTCTACCAGTCTGTCTAAATCAATTGAATTTTTTATTACATTAGACCAAATATCAATATATTTTAGAGAATTTTCTTTTTCACGAGCAGGAACAAGACCCAGATGTCTTTCCTCAATTGATATTGAATCGTCACGGATTATTCCGCCGATAACCTCTGTTTTTGTAATCTCTTCAATAGATCTTTTAGTTTTTTCATAATGAGCTTTATTTTTAACTTTGTTCAATATGACTCCGGAAATATTAATTTCTGGGTCTAGGGCTTTAAAACCTAAAACCAAAGCGGCCGCACTTTTGACCAAACTTCTTGAATTAATAATCAGGATAACTGGAGCCTTTAAAGATTTTGCAATTGATGCTGTACTTCCGACATCGTTGACTGAATCGATTCCTTCATAAAGACCTCGAACCCCTTCAATAATGGCTATGTCTTTTCCATCCATAGCTTTTAGATAAGAGTCTCTAACTTGTCCGGATTCCATAAAAAATGAATCCAAGTTTCTTGATACATTGCTTGTAGCTAATGTATGGTAAGATGGGTCAATATAGTCTGGTCCAACTTTGAACGGTTGGACATTATATTTTTCACTTAAGGCTTTCATAATTCCGGTAGATATTGTTGTTTTTCCAACAGCACTACCGGTCCCTGCTAAAATTATTCTCATAAATAGTAATTTGAATTTTGTTATATAACAATTTTTGTATGATTAAATCATTTTAAATAATATTAAACATATAAATTAATTCATAAGATATGGTGATTAAATGAGAATTTTACTAATTCATTCTGATTATTTAAATTACAATGTAAAGAATAAAACACCTGTAGCTGAAGATATTGAGGAAGCTAAAAAAGATGGTTCCTTTGATGACTCTTTAGTAGTATTTACAGCTGTTGAAAAAGATGATGAAAATAATCCCGATGGTATTGTCAAAAATTTAGTCAGTGAAATTAAAAAAACTAATGATCAAGTTAAAGCTGAAAATATTGTATTATATCCATATGCTCACTTATCTTCATCATTAAGTTCTCCTAAAGTGGCAGTACAAATTTTAAAAGATGCTGAAGAAGCTTTGCTCGCTGAAGATTTGAATGTTAAAAGGGTACCTTTCGGATGGTATAAGGCATTTGAGATTTCCTGTAAGGGTCACCCTTTAAGCGAACTTTCAAGAACAATTACTGCAGACAGTGAAGAAGAGAAAAAAGTTGAAAGAAAACCTTCAACCTGGCAGATTCTTGAAGGAGATAAAATCACTCAAATCGAAGACTTTAATTTTGAAAACAGAGCTTTCAAACAACTCGTTGATTATGAACTTGGTCAAGGCGCATCTGATGAAGGCGAACCTCCACATGTCAAATTAATGAGGCAAAAGGAAATTTGTGATTATGAACCCGCATCCGATGTCGGAAACTTAAGATGGTATCCTAAAGGAAAACTAATTAGAGATTTGTTATCCGATTATGTTTATGATTTAACTGTAAGCCGTGGAGCAATGCCTGTAGAAACTCCAATTTTCTATGATTTGGATAATCAGGCTATTTACGAACATGCTTATAAATTCGGTGAAAGGCAATACAGGACTGATACCAAAAAGAAATTAATGCTTAGATTTGCAGCTTGTTTCGGTGCATTTAGATTAATGAGTGATTCATACTTAACATGGAAAAATTTCCCTGCAAAAATTTTTGAATTGACTAGATACAGTTTCCGTTACGAGAAAAAAGGTGAAGTCGTTGGTCTTAAAAGACTAAGAGCATTTACCATGCCGGATTGTCATTCATTCTGTTGTGATGTACCTTCATCTCTAGAAGAGTTTTCTGCTCAAACAGATATGTGCATGCAGACCGGTAAGGATTTAGACCTTGATTTTGAAGTAATTTTCAGAGCAACTCAAGATTTCTTTGAAGATAACGAAGAATGGATGTATGAGATTTCCCGTAAATTTGGAAAACCTATCCTTTTGGAAATCTTACCTGAAAGACACCATTATTGGGTATGTAAAATTGACTTAGCAAACATCGATGCTTTAGGCCGTCCAATTGAAAATCCAACTGTTCAAATTGATGTTGAAAGTGGAAAAAGATTTGGAATTACCTATTTAGGTGAAGATGGCGAACAACATAACCCAACAATTTTACACACTTCACCAACAGGAAGTATTGAAAGAGTTTTATGCGCCATGCTTGAAAAAACCGCATTGCAAATTAATGAAAAGGCTCCTATGTTCCCGACTTGGTTAAGTCCAATTCAGGCAAGGATTTTAACTGTTGGGGAATCACAGAAAGAGTTTGCAAATGAATTATATGAAAAAATCAATGCTTCAAATATTCGTGTCGATGTTGACGATAGGGATGAAAGTGTTGGTAAAAAAATCAGAAACGCATCCCAAGAATGGATTCCATACATTTTTGTTGTAGGTGACAAAGAAGCCGAATCCGGTAAATTCCAGGTAACTGTTCGTGAAACTGGTGAAAAGGTTGAAATGACAGTTGATGACTTGATAAGTGAGATTAAAGAAAAATGTGAAGGAAAACCTTTCAGAAGATTACCTTTACCTAAAGATATTTCAAGAAGAATTAACTTCCAATAATTATATTTACAAATAAAAATAAACTATAAATTGTTATTAATAACGGAGGAAATTTAATGGACCCAATGTATAAAATAGGAGAAGCTCTTATTGGAGATGGACCTGAATTAGCTCACATTGATTTATTAATTGGTGATAAATTCGGCCCTGTTGGTCAAGCTTTTGCTAACGGATTATCCAATTTATCTGTTGGACACACTCCTTTAACAAGTGTAATTAGACCAAACTTAATGACTAAACCAGCTACTTTAATCATTCCTAAAGTAACTGTTGGCGATTTAGAAGATGCAAGTAAAATATTTGGACCTGCACAAACTGCTGTAGCAAGAGCAGTAGCAGATGCAGTAGAAGATGGATATATTCCAAAGGATATTGTAGAAGACATTGTAATTAATGTAAGTGTATTCATTGATCCTTCTGCAAAAGATTACAGAAAAATATATCAATACAACTATGGTGCTACAAAATTAGCAATTAGAAGAGCAATGGAAGAATACCCATCCATAGAAAAGGTACTTGCAGAAAAAGACCGTGGAACTCACCCAATCATGGGATTCAAGGTCAAGAAACTTTGGTCACCACCATACCTGCAAGTTGCACTTGACTTAGATAATGAAGTCGCAATGGAAAGAATTATTAATGATTTACCTGACAATGATAGGATTCTTCTCGAAGCCGGCACACCACTCGTTAAAAAATTCGGTGTTGGAATCATAGGTAAAATCAGAGCTTTACGTCCGGATGCATTCATTATTGCTGATTTAAAAACTTTAGATGTTGGTCGTGTAGAAGTTAAAATGGCTGCAGATGAAACAGCTGATGCAGTAGCTATTTCTGGTCTTGGTACTGTTGAATCTATTGCTAAAGCTATTCATGAAACTCAAAAACAAGGTATTTATTCTATCCTTGACATGATGAATGTTGCCGAATTCGAGAAAAAATTAGCAAAATTGCCTGATGACTTAAAACCAGACATCGTTTTATTACACAGAAACGTTGACATGGAAACTTACAGGGCAGAACATGGTGAAGATACTAGTGACATGACCGAATGGGGTAACATTAAAGATATTAAAGCTATCCTCGGTGACAATGGTTTAATCGCTGTTGCTGGTGGAATCAAACCTAATAATGTTGAAGAAGCTATTAAGAAAGGAGCTAACATCATTATTGCAGGTAGATACATCATTGGTTCTAGAGATGTAAGAAGAGCCGCACAAGACTTCTTAGAACATTTCGAACCTGATCCAGACAACATGAGACTTGCCATGGATGAAGATGAAAACATTGAAGTGAAAGATGACTAGTAAATTAGATTAATTTCTAATTTACAACTATTTTTTTTAAAAGGAGTTTTTATAATGGGATTTTGTAATTCATGTGGTAGGCCGATAGTCAGAGAAGACTATGGAACAAATAAAGATGGAAGTCCGAATGATGAATTTTGTATTGATTGTTTTCAAAATGGTGAATATACAGAACCGGATATAACTCTTAATGAGATGATTATTAGAAAGACAAAAGAGATGATGGAAAAAAATCCTAGATTACCAGAAACTCAAGCGACTGGTATTACTGCGATGTTTATTCCAGGGTTAAAAAGGTGGAATCCAGAATTCCAGGATGACTATAAAACCCTTTAACTTCTACTTTTTAAAATAAATTCTTTAACTTTATTAGCTATGTATTCATCACGGGTGTGACTAGTTTTAATAGCATATATTTCTTCTTGTAAATCATTGTATTTATCAACTAAATCATTGTATTCAATGCGTAAAGAATCATAATCTTTTTCTAGACCTTCATTCAATTCGTAAATTTCCGCATAACTTGTTCTTGTAGAAAGATTTTCATGTTTCAGTTGATCATATTTATCGGTAATTTGAGCATAGCTGTTTTTCATGTTTTGGTGTTCGTCTTTTAAGGTTGAACATTTTGTTTTTAGATTTTTATTTTCTTCTTTAATGCTTGTATATTTAGTTTTCAAGTTTTCATTTTCGGTTTTTATATTGACGAATTTTGTTTTGAGGTTTTCGTTTTCTATGATTAATTTTGAGTGTTTGTCTTTTATGTTTTCGTTTTCTTTTTTCAAGTCATCAAGATTGTCTTCATGTAATTTTTCGTATTTGCTTTCTATTTCATTCAAAGCATTATCTTTCTCAATTAGTCTAGCTTTTAATTCTTCAATTTCTCTTTCATATTCTAAAGTAGATGGATTCATATTTTTTTCAAGTAACTCTCTCAATTCTTTCACTTCCTGGACATATAAATAATTAGCTATTTTTAATGACTCACTTTCTTCCTCTCTACTTTTAAATGTTTCAATTTCACTTTGGGGTATAATTAACACTTCTTCTTGGTTATTGTAAATATCTTCATTTTTTGGAACGGTTATTTGGATTTGCTCTGTAGTATACTTCTTCCTTTCACCATTTTTTAAAGTCCTATGATATTCCCTTGAATATTTTTTTACAATACCTTTACCAATCTTCATAATCATACCCTTAATTTATTCTATTGTATATTTTGTGATTAAAACTATAAATATTTTAAGATAAAATATCATTTTTAAGTTTAAATTTTTTATCTTAAACTATTTCTACTAAAAATCTTAAAATAATAATAGGGTTTTGATAAAATGAAAGTTTTCGGCATTTGTGCTAGTCCAAGGAATCATACAACTGAATATGTTTTAAAAAAAGCTTTGGATAAGCTTGAAGAACATGATTTTGAAACTGAAATATTTACTTGTCAGGCAAAGGATATTAAACCTTGCATGCACTGTGATTATTGTTTGGAAAATAAGAGATGCATCATTGATGATGATATGAAAGATGTCTATGAAGGTCTTCAAAATGCTGATGGAATAATATTGGCTACTCCCGTTCAAAGTGGAGGAATCAGCTCTAATTTATCAGCAATTATGGATAGGACCCGTGCTTTGGAAGCTATTGATTATAATCTGTTAAGGGGAAAAATCGGAATGAGCATTGCAGTCGGTGGAGATAGAACTGGAGGTCAGGATTTTGCACATCTAAAAAATATTACATATTTTATGATACATGGTATTATCCCTGTAAGTGGAGGGCCGTTTGGTTCTAATTTAGGAGCTTCATTTTGGTCAAATGATTCATTAGATGATATTAAAGAAGATGAATATGGAATGGGGTCTTTAAACAGGACTTTGAGAGAATTTGAAAATTTTTTAAATAAGTATATTTAAATACTAAAATCAATCTATATTATTATTAACTAATTTTTAAAGGTATACTATGGGCAATAAGTTAGTAAGAGGCAGTTTGATAATTTTCATAGGTAACATAATCTTCCGTATTGGGGGTTATCTGTACCGTTTTTTAATGGCTACATTATTGGGGCCTGTAAATAATGGTATTTTAGGAACTACAATGTCCTTCCAAGGAATTTTTCAAACTCTTGCTTCTGGAGGTCTTCCTCCAGCTATATCAAAATATATAGCCGAATATGAAGCTGTTGATGACCATAACATGGCCAGACAAACTATTTATACTGCATTAAAGATTATGGTTTTCTTGGGATTGTTCTTGGGAGTTTTAATGATTTTTGTTATTGCTCCTTTTATTGCTAATAATTATATGGGCAAACCTGAGGTTATGGTCCCGTTACAGATTATTGGTTTTCTTACACCTTTCAGTGTTGTTTTAGGTGCATTTAGGGGTGCATTCCAAGGTGTATATAAAATGGAGTATATTGTTTATACCCGTGCTATTGAGCAGTTAGCGATGATTTTATTTGCAACGGCTTTTGTCCTGATAGGATTATCTGTCGTTGGTGCATTGTGGGGTACGGTTATTGGTTATGCTCTTGCTGCGCTTTCTTCAGTGTTAATATTTAAATTTTATATGGGCAAATATATTCCTCAGCCTAGTGATGATTTTGAATTTTCATTCCGCGATGAAATTAAATTAGGGTTAATGTTAGTTAAGTTTTCTATTCCCGTTATTATTACTGCAATTGCTGAGATGCTTATTTATAACGTCTGTACTATTGTTATGGGTAAATTTTTGACAATGGCGGATGTTGGTTTTTTTACAGCAGCAGATCCTATTGCCAGATTGCCTTTAATGATTTCTATTTCTGTTGCAACTACAATATTGCCGGCTTCTTCTGAGGCTTTTAAAGTTAAGGATATTTCTACTCTTCAAAAATATGTTGGAGAATCATATAAGATTTCTTTATTATTTGTAGTTCCAATGTGTATGGGTCTTGCTTTATTTGCGGCACCTACCTTACGATTACTTTATTTCACACGTCCTGCTTATGTTGCTGGTGCTTCTGCTTTAGGAATATTGGCTATTGGTATGACTTTTTATTCTATTTTTGCCATATCAACCAGTATTATTCAAGGAATTGGAAATCCTAGAATTCCTATGTATATTTTAGTATTCGGTTCTATCGTTACAGGGATTCTTTGTTGGATATTTGCTCCGATTTTAGGTATTGCCGGTGGTGCGGCCGCCACAACTATCGCTTGTTTTTCAATGATGGTTCCGTGTATTTACTTTGTATTTAAATTGACTGAAACAAAAGCTCCAAAATTGCCTGTTCTTAAAATAATAGCTGCAGCTGCTATCATGGGATTATTTGGATTATTTATCCCAAAAACAACATTATGGTTATTCCCGGGAATTTTCCTTTGTTTGATTGTTTATTTCTTTGCATTAATTTTAGTTAAATTTTTCACAAAAGAGGATATTGAGACTTTAAGAGAGTATTCATCTAAAGTAGGTCCATTGTCTAAATTAGTAAATAAAATATTAAATTTTGTTGAAAAGATTGAATTTAGAAATTAGTAATAAGAAAATTATTAATATATAAAAAATATAAATTTTATTATTTATAATTGGGGGATTATAATGACTGATGTAAAAGCAGGTGTTGAATATAAAATTAATATAGATGGCAATTCTTTCTTGTTAGACAGTAAGAAATTCCATCTATTGGAGTCTATCTTAGATACAGGTTCACTTACTGCAGCTGCAAAATCTATCAATGTATCTTATAGGACTGCATTAAATTATATTGAAAAAATTGAATCAACACTAAACGTTAAAATTGTAAATACTACAAAAGGGGGTAAAGGTGGTGGTGGAGGAACTTCACTCACCGAAGAAGGTTATTCAATTTTAAAAGAATGTAAAAAGATTAATGCAATTATGGAGCTTCATAAAGATGTTAATGAGATTGAATCAGAAATTATTGACATTGATGATGCCAGAGGGGTCATGACAATTCAAATGCACGAATTTAAAATTAATGCTCCTTTAAATAGGAATTATGAAATTGGAGACAAGTTGTTGGCATTGATTAGTTATGATAATATTTTCTTGATGTTGGAACCTCAAACATCTAGCATACGTAACATCTTAAAAGGCCAAATAGTTGAAATGAAGCTTGAAAATGAAGTTATCCGCGTTAGAATAGATGTTGGAGGAATTAATTTATATTCTGACATTACTTTATCTGCTGAAAAGGAATTAAATCTCAGCATTGGTAAAGAAGTTTATGTAGGATTCAAGGCAATGTCTGTTGCTACTTTAAAATTATAATAATTGTGGTGTTGTTATGTTACAAATTTTAGTTGATGAAGATAAATGCATTGGTTGTGGTAATTGTTATGATATTTGTCCAAAAGCAGCTAAAATTTGGAAAGTTGATAGAGTAGCACATATATTGGATTTAAGATATTGTCATGTTTGCACACTATGTGCTATGGAATGCCCTGAGGACTGCATTAAAATCATCCGTCCGGGTGAGGATGGTTAAATTCTTTAAGCTTAAATTAATTATATTGTAGGTTAGATTATGAGTAGAAATTCGAATGTTTCCAGAAAAACTTCTGAGACAGATATTGCTATTAAAATGAATCTTGATGGAATTGGTGAATACAATATTTCGACTGGTGTAAACTTCTTTAATCATATGTTGGAATCTTTTTCAAAACATAGTATGATTGATTTAGAGGTTATTGCTTCTGGAGATATTGAAGTGGATGATCACCATACAATAGAGGATATTGGAATATTACTTGGTGAAGCTTTCCTACAAGCTATTGGTGATAAGAAAGGAATTAAAAGAATGGCACATGCTATTGTTCCAATGGATGAGTCTGTTGCAACTGTTGCAGTTGATATTAGTGGACGTAGCTATTGTAATATGAATTTTAGTTTCAAAAATGAAAAAATTGGAGACATGACTTCC
The DNA here is from genome assembly GCA_045638165.1 of Methanobrevibacter sp. Classification (GTDB taxonomy): domain Archaea; phylum Methanobacteriota; class Methanobacteria; order Methanobacteriales; family Methanobacteriaceae; genus Methanocatella. The sequence continues at coordinate 1,103 of JAZUAV010000006.1, read as the reverse complement.
GATATTATTATTCATTTCTTTGAATCGTTTGCAGGTTCTGCCAAATTGAATATTTATGCAACTGCTGAAGGGGCAAATGACCACCATAAAGCCGAAGCTATTTTCAAGGCATTTGCTAAATCTTTAAAAGAAGCGATTAAAATTGAACATGATCAAATTCCTTCTACAAAAGGAGTATTATAGCTATTAAGTTAGCTATCTTTTTTTATTTTTTTCTTTGAAAAATTAGTATTGGTTAAAAGTAGTTATTTTTAGAAAGAGGGTTAAAAAAAGAAAAAATAAAAGTAGCGTAAGCTACTTATTCTGGTTTTGAGATTAACTCTGTTTTACAACCTGGGTTTCCTTCTTTCATGTGTGGGGTTCTTAAAACAGTGTCGTTTGCTTTTTCGATTTCTCTTGCTTCTTGTGCTAATTTAGCAGCGCATGCAGCGATTTCGTGAGCAGCGGCTACTAATGGGATGAAGTTTTCGAAACCTTTAGTCATGAAACAACCTTTCATGTCTAAGTTAGCAACGGATCCTGCCATTTCGTATGCAGCGATTGCTTTTGCTTTTGCGTATGGGTTTGCAAATCCGCCAGCTTCAGCTGCTTTTTCAGCAGTGATTATGAGTTTAGGTAATTCGATTGCTTCACCTGCGTCAGCTTGTGCAATTACAGCGTCAATGGTTTTTTGGACTAATCTTAAAGCTCCGGTTTCAGCTAATACTTTTAAGATGTCGGAGTTGAAGATTGCCATTTCAGTTGGGTCTAACCATTCTCTTTTTGCACCAATCATTGGGTCAGACATTACAATGATGTATCCTAAGCCTTGTTCATCCATTTCGTCCTTTTTACCTTTACCAGGTGCATCACCGATGATGATAGCAGGAACGTCTTTTTCGGATAATAATTCTCTTGCTTTAGCTGGTCCAGGTGCTCCTGGGTTTGGGCTAATGAAGATTGCGAAATCAGGTCCGAAAGCATCTATTTTAGGAACAACGTCTTCTACTTGTTCTGGGTTCATTTTTGCTCCAGATCCAAAGGTTCTTACATCGATATTTGGTCTGTCTGCTCTTTCGTCTAACAATAGGTCAATTACTGGTGAAGTACCAATATTACCACTT
>JAZUAV010000005.1:0-37509 GCA_045638165.1 Methanobrevibacter sp. | reverse complement strand
ATACTAATTAAAATAAAAAATTGTTAAAGTGCGGGAGCAGGGATTTGAACCCTGGTAGACCTGCGTCAACAGGTCCTAAGCCTGTCCCCTTTGGCCTCTCGGGCACCCCCGCTTATGAAAAAGAAAGGATCCATAGAAACCATTAAAAACCTTAACAAATTTTTTAATGCTCCGGCCGGGATTCGAACCCGAGTCTTCGGCTCGAAAGGCCGAAATGATTGGCCGGACTACACCACCGGAGCATACAAATACAAATAAAGTTTATAACATGGGCCCAATGGGGTTCGAACCCATGGCCTTCCGGTTATGAGCCGGACGCTCTACCTGGCTAAGCTATGGGCCCCAAAGCGCCGTCGACAGGGCTCGAACCTGTGACCAATCGGTTAACAGCCGAACGCTCTACCTACTGAGCTACGACGGCATATAATAACCCATCTACTCAACCAAATAAAACCCATGTTTAAAAATCAAAAGACTTTAAACAGTAATAATAATTATTATTTGTATACTATATAAAGGTTTTGGTTTTTTTAAACTTTTACAGAAAATAAAAGAATTTTTCAATAATTAGATTATAATGACCTAATATATAAACGTTAACAATCAATATAAAAACATGGACTCCAACATATTTGACTTAATAAAAAAAGCAAATGAAACTACATTAAAACGCCATGGAAATTTAATTACACTTGAGCGTGCAGTATTTCTATCTTGGTGGTGTGATAAAGGAGACTGTGCATTCTGTTACATGTCTACACAAAAAAATAAAATCAAAGATCCTAAAAAAGCCAGACGCAATATTAGCAATATCTATGCTGAAGCAGAAATGTGTAAACGTCTTGATTGGAACATTGAATTTCTATCCGGAGGATATGAGTCATTTACCACACAAGAAATTAAGCAAATAGCCACTACAATAAAAGACATAACCGGAGATGGAGTCTGGTTAAATACCGGAATTACCGATGAATTAGATCAATACGATTCAGAAATTAAGGGAATAACCGGAGCCGTGGAAGTGGCAAATCCCGAAATACATCAAAGAGTATGTCCATCTAAAAAGTTAAGTGACATAAGCAATATGTTAGATGTAGCAGGCGATTATGGATTTAAAAAAGCCATAACAATAATATTGGGACTTGGAGAGACTTTAGATGATGTCAACTACATTATCGATTACATCAAAGATCACAAAATAGACAGAGTGATTTTTTACTCTTTAAATCCCCATAAAGAAACCATTTATGCAAATTCATCACAACCCGCCTCTCTTTACTATGCCCAGGTAGTTTCACAAGTAAGACTTGCTTTTCCCGATATTGAAATCATTTGTGGAACTTGGATTGACAACTTGGCAAACATCGGAATATTAATTTTAAGCGGAGCAAACGGAATAACAAAATTTCCACTATTCAAAATGTTTGGAACAAAATACGGAAAAAGAGTTGAAGAAGAAGTAAAATGGGCAGGACGTGAATTAAAAGGAACATTCACAGATAAAAGCAAATTAGGTGATGAAAAAAGTGATATTTCGCCGGAACTGAATAAATTTATTAAAAGATATGTTAAAGAATCTTTAAAAAATAAATACCAGTGAATAATTAGACTTCTCTGATTATACTTACTAACCAAATACTAACAAACCACCCATTTTAATAATCTTTATAAATCCAATGTAACAAATATAAATATAATATAAATTATTAAAAAATTATCCTAACTGGAGGAGATTATTATTAGTGACGATGTTGACATGATGTGTGGACTTGAAATCCACGTACAATTAGAAACCGAATCAAAATTATTCTGTGATTGTCCTACAAATTATCAGGACGCACCTGCAAATACAAACATTTGTCCAGTTTGTTTAAACCAACCAGGTGCAAAGCCACACCCCACAAATGAAAAAGCTTTAGAAAATGCATTGATGATAGCTTTAATGCTCAACTGTGAAATTGATCAGGACGTCATCTATTTCATGAGAAAACATTACGATTACCCTGATTTGCCATCAGGTTACCAAAGAACATCAGTTCCTATCGGATTTAACGGTGAATTAAATGGAATTAGAATCCGTGAAATTCACGCTGAAGAAGACCCTGGACAATACAACCCAGACAGAGGTTTTGTTAACTTCAACCGTTCAGGAATTCCATTAGTTGAAATTGTTACTGAACCAGATATTAAATCACCAGAAGAAGCAAGGAACTTCTTGAAGGAGTTAATTCGTGTTTTGCAATATAGTGGTGGAGCACGTGGAGAAGGTAGTATGAGGGCTGATGTAAACATTTCAATCAACGGTGGAAACAGAGTTGAAATGAAAAACATAAACTCCATCAAAGGTGCTTACAAAGCATTGAAATTTGAACTTGTAAGACAGAAAAATCTTATGAAAAGAGGGGTTGAAGTAAAACAAGAAACTCGTGCATATTTAGAATCTCAAATGATTACTGTTGCAATGAGATTGAAAGAAGATGCTGATGATTACAGATTCATTACCGATCCAGATTTGCCTCCAATGAAAATCAGCGACGAAACCATACAAAGAGTTTTAGACACCATGCCTGAAGCTCCACACAATAAAGTAAAAAGATTTGTTGAAGATTATGGCATTGATGAGGAGTCTGCAAAAGTATTAACCTCCGAACTTGATTTAGCTATTGCTTATGAGGAAGTAGCAAAAGAAGTTGATCCTAAATTTGCAGCCAAATGGATGAGAGATGAACTTAAAAGAGTGCTCTATTACAATAAATTAGACTTCGCAGATAGTGGCATTACAGTAGAAAATCTTATTGAATTCTTAAATATGTTACAAGCCAAAGAGATAACTACAAAAGCTGGCCAAAGAATTATCGAACAAATGCCAAACAATGAAAAAACACCTAAAGCTATTGCAGAAGAATTAGGATTACTTGGTGTAGTTAAAGATGATGAAGTATTAGCCGCCGTAAAACAAGCGATTGATGAAAATCCAAAAGCTGTTGAAGATTATTTGGCCGGTCAAAAAGCTTCCCTTAACTTTTTAGTAGGGCAAGTAATGAGAATAACACGTGGAAAAGCAGATCCCAGTGAGACTGTTAGACTATTGAAGGAAAATATTGAATAAATAGAAGGTGGAAATAATGGCAGGAAAAAAAACATATGTTAATGACTATATGACAAAAAATGTAATTAGCGTTTCTCCAGATACAAAAACCGAAGAAATTATCGACCTCATGAGAGCAAGTCATCACAACAGTTATCCCGTTGTTGATAACGGCAAATTGGTAGGAATGGTAACTGCATACGATATTGTATCAAAGGAATGGGCAGACACAGTTGAAGATTTGATGACTACAAAATTAGTTGTTGCTAATCAAGATTTATCCATCAACGATGCCTCAAGAGTGATGTTTAGGAGAGGAATATCAAGAATGCCTGTTGTTGATAAAAACGGAGCATTAGTTGGAATTATTACTAATACTGATATGGTGAGGTCCCACATTGAGAGGTCAACACCAAATAAAGTAGAATATTTCAAGAAAACCATGGAACAATTATATGGAATTAAAACTACTCTAAAACATATGCCTGTTGAAACCAGCAAATTAAGGCCTACACAAGATAAGGTATATGCTGATGAACTTGAAGGAAGAGCATACGAATTAGAAAAAGGCTTGGCTGAGCCTGCAATTGTTGTTAAAACTGGAGAGAGATGGATTCTAGTTGATGGACATCACAGAGCCGTTGCTTCAAAACAAAAAGGATATAAAACCGTAGATTCATATGTTGTTGATTTAGGTCAAGACATCAAATTAGGTATGGAAAAAACTGCAGATAAAGCAGGAATTAGAACATTTGAGGATATTGAAATTATTGATGACGATAAACATCCATTAATCGCCCTTACAGAAAGCATTCAAGATCAAGCCTCTAAAGGTGATGAGTAGATGGCCGATGATGGAATTATACGTGAAGTATATGAAGTTTTAGAGTCCAGAAGAGACAATCCAATTGATTCTTATACCTCAAACATTATGCAAGACAGTGATAAAAAAGCTGAAGACAAAATACTAGAAAAAATAGCTGAAGAAGCAGGTGAAGTTTTAATAGCTGCCAAAAATGATGAAAACTTAGTTTATGAATCTGTAGACTTAATTTTTCATACACTATTAATTTTAGTCCACAAAGGTATAAAAATCGATGAAATATTTGAAGAATTTGAAAAAAGAAGAAAATAAAAGTTTTAATAGAATAGATATTAGGTAAAAATATGTTTGATACATTCTCAGAACAAAAATTTTTGTTAAAACAATTAGTTAAAAGAGATTTAACTTCAAAATACAAAGATTCAGTGCTAGGTATACTTTGGAGTTTCTTTAACCCTCTTTTGATTATGTTAGTTTTCACTGCAATTTTTTCAATGTTATTCGGTAGATCCATCGAAAATTATCCTGTTTTCTTCCTTTCTGGAAGATTAATATACGATTTTTACAATAGTGCTACAAAAGGTGCGATGAAATCTATTAAAAGTAACGCATATATCATAAAAAAGATTTATGTTCCAAAATATATGTTCTCAATAAGTGCAGTTTGTTATGAATTTGTAAACTTTTTGATATCATTTGTAATATTATTCGGAGTAATGATAATTACTGGTGCACCATTCCACATTACTGCAATATATGCAATTGTGCCAATATTGCTTCTAGTGATATTAATTTTCGGAGTGGGATTAATTTTAGCCGTTTGCAACACCTACTTCTCCGATATTGGATATTTATACAATGTATTTACATTAATCTTAATGTATGCATCTGCATTATTCTACCCAATGGAAATCGTTCCTGCACAAGTTCAAAGGATATTCACATTAAATCCAGTGTATTCCGCAATTTCATGCTTTAGAGAATGTGTAGTCTATGGAATTCCACCAAATTTAAATACATTATACTATTTAGCAGCGTTTGCATTTACTGTATTGGGAGTGGGAATTTTATTATTTAACATTTATGATAAAAAATTATCATTAGAGATATAAGTGGGTAATATTATGAATATAACTGAGAGACTTAAAATATTTTTTGGAAAAAAAGAAGTGCCAGTGTTACCTGCTGACAATGAAAATGAAGTAATGATTGAAGTGAAAGACTTAGTAATGGAATTTAAGGTTTCAAAAGATAAAATTGATACCCTTAAAGAATACATTATTAGAACCATTAAAAGAAATAAAAAAGAAAAGCAAAAAATCAAAGTTCTTGATGGAGTTTCCTTTAAGGTTTACAAAGGAGAAAGAGTGGGAATCCTTGGATTCAATGGTGCCGGTAAAAGTACTTTATTAAAAATTATTGCAGGAATCTATGAACCTACAGAAGGAACTATTACAATTAGAGGTAAACTTGCCCCATTACTCGAACTTAGCGCTGGTTTCGATAAAAATTATACTGGAAAGAATAATATTTACCTGAATGGTGCTTTTTTAAGTATGGATGAAGATTTTATTAATGAAAAATATGATGAAATTGTCGAGTTTTCCGAACTTGGCGAATTTATTAATTATCCTGTTAAAAATTACTCCAGCGGTATGAAATCAAAATTGGGTTTTTCCATAGCCACTGTAGTAAATCCAGACATCTTAATTATCGATGAGATATTATCTGTAGGAGACATTAAATTTAAAAAGAAAAGTTCTGAAAAACTTAAACAGATGATGAGAGATGGTGCAACAGTGCTTTTCGTTTCACACGCACTTACAGACATTTTGGAAATCTGTGACAGATGCATTTGGATTGGAAACGGCAAAGTAATCATGGAAGGAGAAACCCAGAAGGTTATTGATGCTTACATTGAACGCAGCGAAAAGAAATAAAAAGGTTTTATTATGGATAAAAGGATTATAATGATTATAGCGATTTTAATCGTGGGAATAAGTTGCATGTATGTTATAGTCAGCAATTCAACTACCACAGGTAATGCGATTACAACATTTAGTAAATCCACTATAACATTACCAGAGGGTTTTTCAGTAGGCGAAACAAATTCAGAATCCGCACATTTATACAACAAAAAAAGCAATGAAACAATTAGTATTCATGATCAAGGAAAAGCGAATTCTACAAAAAAATGTTTCGAAAACGTAACAGATACCTACAAAAATAATCCGAAATATGACAATATTAACGAAACAACAAGAAATATTAATAATATAACCGTATTACAACTTAATATGGAAACAAACAATACCTTGTCATCTAGTTCTGTTTTCTATAAGTATAATCACACTTACCTTGTAGAAATTAGTGGATTTGATGATAAAAATAAATTAAATAAGGACTTGGAGTTTATAATTATTACTTTACAACCGGATTATAAACAATCACAAGATTAATAGAGGAATAAAGTTGAGTGAATTTAAATTTTCAATTATAATACCCACCCATAATTCAGTAGAAGGTATTGAAAATACACTCAACTCATTAATCAATCAAACGCTTAATTTTGAAAAGAATATTGAAGCCATAATTGTTGATGATAAAAGTACTGACAATACAAAAAGGATATGTGAGAAGTATGCTTCCAAATATCCTGACAATATCAAATTTTTTGAAAATGATAATGGAATAACTAAGAATATCGGACTTGAAAAAGCAAATGGAAAATATATTGGTTTTTTAGAAAACAATGACTACTTATCTAAAAAAAGCCTTGAAGAAGTTTTAAAATTTATAAAAAAGAACCCCGAAGTTGATGTGATAACTATACCAATGTATTACTATAAAAATGGCAGAAGAGAAAGATACTTGAATTACAAATTTAAAAAAACTAAAACATATAACCTTTTAAAACAACCGGAATATGCTCAATTATTGGGACCCTCCTCTTTTATTCGAAAAAATTCCATTCATTCCAAATTTTTAAACAAATTTAATGGTTACATTACTTTTTTAAATGATATACTAATAAATAATCCTAATTTAGGCATTTGTAGTAAAGCTAGCTATTATATGGAGTATATAGAAGAAAAAATTCTCCCAACAGAAGATTTTATACTAACCTGTGAAGAATACGACGATTTTATCGAAAATAACTTGAAGATAATATTGTCAAAAAGCAAAGACAAATTCTTAAAAATACCGAAATTCATTCAATATGAACTGTTAAATCAGATTAATTGGATTTCATCAATAGAAAAATCTGAATACGACTTAGATTTATCTAAATTAAGAGAAGTAACAAAAAATCTTGATGATGACATATTTTTTGACAATGTGCTGCTTGAAGATGAATTAAAAATATTATTATTCAATTCAAAGTATGAAAATGATATTAAAGAAGAATTGATGGATAAATTAAATCTAAATACAGTATTCATTGATGTTTATGACATTATTAACAACGAATTGAACATATTGGGCCATTTGAAAAATATATCCGATAGAGATATTGAAGTTTATGTTAATGGCGATAATGTTCAAATAAAGAAAATAAGATTTCCTCAAAACGATAATTATAGTTTAGGATATAGATATGCTTGGGATTACTCATTTGAAGTAAAAATCCCATTATCTACGACTAAAAAATACAAACTGGAATTCAAAACAGAAAATAAGAAATTAAATATTGACTTTTCAAGACCATGTAACTTTTCAAAAAATATAGGTTATGCTAAAACAAAGCACTACTTAAGCGTGCATAAAAATGATGAAATCATTATAAAAAAGAAAACAGGATTTAATTGGATTTTACAGGAATCAAAAACCGTGCTAAATATGATTAAAAAGCATGACCTTGAATTTGCAAAGGTTTTCCCATTTAGAATAGCTTATATGATAGGATATCCATTTTTTAAAAATAAAAGAATATGGTTTTATATGGACCGTCCAGATGAATCTGATGACAATGGATTGCATCTTTTTAAATACTCAATTAAACAGGATGAAGATATAAGCAAATATTTCGTTTTAAGTAAAAAAAATGAAGACTACGAAGAAATCAAAAAAATCGGAAAGATTATACCATATAAATCCCTCCAACACAGATATTTAGGGTTATTTGTTGAAAATATCATAACCTCACATCCGGACAATGGAATAATATACCCATTTTGGGGAGGTTATCCATACTTTGCAGGACTTTTAAAATCAAACAACATCTTTTTACAGCATGGAATTCTTAAGGACAATATTTCCCCATGGTTAAATAAATCAAATATGAATTTATCATTCTTTTTAGTCAGTTCTACAAAAGAATATGAATCAATTTTTAAATATCCCTACAACTACGATGAAAATGTAGTTCAATTAAAAGGACTTCCAAGATATGACAATCTAAAAAACATCAAAAATAAAAAACAGATTATTATAATGCCTTCCTGGAGAAGAAATCTAACAAGGAAATCTAATGAATATATTCAGGAAACAGAATATTTCCATAGATTCAACTCATTAATTAATAATGAAAGATTAATTAAAAAAGCAAAAGAGCAGAATTATGAAATAATTTTTAGACCTCATCCAAACGTTTACAATTTCATAGAACTTTATGACAAAAATGATTACGTTAAAATCGATTATGAAAAAACCAAATTCCAAGTACTTTTCAATAATGGATCATTGATGATTACAGATTACTCCTCGGTGGCATTTGATTTTGCTTATTTAAACAAACCAGTTCTTTACTACCAATATGGAAACGACTATCATTTTAAAGTGGAAGATAGCTTTTTTGACTATGAAACAATGGGCTTTGGAGAAGTTTGTAAAAAAGAAGATGAACTGGTGGATTTAGTAATCGAATACATGGAAAATGATTGTGAAATTAAAGACAAATATGCTGAAAGAATTGATGATTTCTTTATTTTTAAGGATAAAAACAATTGTAAAAGAGTTCATGAAGCAATAAATAAAATTCCACTAAAGGATTAACTCCATATTATACATTCCACGCTCAAAACTTCCCAATTTTAAACTTTTTTTATCGAACACCGTGAATCCTAACTTTTCATAAAGAGATTTAGCAGCACCATTCCTAAAATCAACATCTAAAATAACTCTTTTGAAATTTTTAGATTTGGCATAGCCTATTGCATCGAGTATAACTTTCCTTCCTAAACCTTGTCCCCTTAGGCTTTCATCAATAGCTATCTCCGCAAGATAAAAATCATCTTCTTTCAGATTAGCTAAAACAAAATGGTCTAAAATATCAACTATTATTAATTTTATGGATTTGAAGTGGAATTTATGATGTGTTTTATAAGTATACGCTTTCAACATCCCCATTAAATCATCATTATCATCCAATATGATTTTAAAACAATATTCTATCTTGTTTTTCCTTAAATCATTTGCAATGGTTTCAATAGCTTTACTTGAATTTTTAAAAAGAATGTCGAACGTCCTAAAATCAACATCATAAACAAATTTAGCTACTTTAGAAACATTATGGATTTCAGGGTCAAAATTTTCGTATTTCATTTTTAATCATTTTTTACAATAGTAAGTGCAAAAACACCCGCACCAAATCCATTATCTATATTAACAACAGCAATTCCAGGAGCACATGATTGAAGCATCGCATCCAATGCAACTCTTCCGCCCTCACCAACACCATAACCTACAGATGTGGGAACTCCTATTACTGGAACATCAACAAGACCTGCAACAACTGAAGGAAGTGCCCCTTCCATTCCTGCACATACAATGAAGACCCTAACACCTTCCTTTACCATGTGAGCAATTTGCGGAAATAACCTATGAATTCCGGCAACACCAATATCATAAGAAGTAATGGCTTCACATCCTCCTTCTTCAACAATAACACGGGCCTCTTCAGCAATATTGATGTCGGAAGTTCCTGCCGTGATGATTCCAATTTTAGCTATTGGATCCTTTTTTGTGATTTCTTTTCTGATGACCAATATTTGAGCTCTTTTGTTATAATCAAAAATAAAGGAATTTTTGCCCAAATCATCTAAGATTCTTTCATATCTTTCCTGAGATAGCTTAGTAATTATTAAATCATCATCATTACTTTCAAGATATTTCTTAATAATTATCAACAAGTCTTCATAATCTTTACTTGGTGAAAAAATAGCTTCTGGAAAACCTGCACGTTCATCTCTTTTAATATCCATCTTTGCAATGTCATCAAATTCCAGAATATTATTTGCTTTTATGAGATTTTCAGCTTCATCAATATCAAGTTTTCCACTGACTAATTTTTCAAGAATTTCTTTCATAGTATTACTTAGGATAAAATTTTATATAAAATTTAACTTAAATAATATATTTATGAAAGCTCAAAAGATTTTGACACAAGGAATAGTTCAGGGAGTGGGATTTAGACCATATGTCTATAGGCTTGCATCTGAATTAAATCTTAGAGGTTATGTTAGAAACCTTGGAAATGTTGTTGAAATCATAATTGAGGGTGACAAAACTGATTTGTTTATTAAAAGACTACCAGATGAACTGCCACCAATAGCCAAAATAGACTCAATGATTATAGAAGATATCACTGCAAGCAATTATTCTGATTTTGAAATAGTTGAAAGCGGAGATTCATATTCCGGAATTAGTGTAATACCACCAGACATTGCAATCTGTGAGAAATGTCTTGAAGAGATTAGAAATCCAAGCGATAGACGATATAAATATCCATTTAATGCATGTACAGATTGCGGACCAAGATTTACAGTTATTGAAAGTGTTCCCTATGACAGAGAAAGAACTTCAATGGATGAATTTCCATTATGTGATGACTGTCTTGTAGAGTATAGGCAACCCCTTAACAGAAGATATCATGGAGAAGCCATTTGTTGTAGAGAGTGTGGGCCCCAAATGGCCTTTTATGAAGGTTCGAATAAAATTGGTTGTGAAAATCCAATTAAAATGGGTGCCGATATTCTTAAAGAAGGCAAAATATTGGCCATTAAAGGGATTGGTGGAACACACCTTGTCGTTGATGCTTATAATGATGATGCGATTAAAGAACTAAGAAATCGTTTAAATCGTCCGAATCAAGCTTTTGCAGTAATGAGCAAAGATTTGGAATCCGTTCAAAATTATGCCCAATTGTCTAAAAAGGAAATTGAAACAATTACCTCAAATAAAAGGCCAATTGTAATTCTAAAGAAAAATGATAATTATCCATTCCCTGATTCATTGTCCCCAGGTCTTCACAATATCGGCGTAATGCTTCCATACTCTCCAATGCATTATCTGCTTTTTGATGAAGGAGATATTGACACATATGTTATGACTTCCGCAAATACTCCCGGAGAGCCCATGATGATTAAAAATGAAGAAATCATCAATGGCGTTAATGATTACTCATTAGTCCACAATCGCCAAATTTTAAATAGATGCGATGATTCTGTAATCAGATTTAGAAACAATGAATTATCCTTCATTAGACGTTCTCGGGGTTATACACCCGAACCTTATAAAATTAATTATGACGTGAATGATTTAAGTGTTTTGGCCCTAGGCCCTGAGCTTGATGTGACATTTTCAATAGCTAAAGATGACATTGTATATCCATCACAACATATTGGAAATACAAACAAGCCCAAAACCTTAGAATTTTTAAAGGAAGCTATCGCCAATATGCAAAGAATTACTAAAATCAATGAATTTGACGTTATTGCATGTGATTTGCATCCTCATTTCTTTACTACCCGTTTAGCTTATGAATTAGCTGAAAAATATAATGCCGAAGTCCTGCCTATTCAACACCACCATGCACATTCGATTGCCCTAGCCAATGATAGTGCAATTGAAGAGATGATTGTAATTGCAGCTGATGGAGTAGGTTATGGAAGTGATGGAACCAGTTGGGGAGGGGAAATCCTCTATACTGATATCAAAAGCTTTGAAAGGCTCGGGCATCTTGAAAGCCAACTTATGCCCGGCGGAGATATGGCAACAAAATATCCGGCAAGGATGCTTGCAAGCATCTTAAAAGATGAAGATTTAATTAAAAATTATTCCAACCAGTTCAAATATGGTGAAATTGAAATTAAAAACATATTTAAACAGATGAGTGCAAGAATTAATGTCGGTGAAACCACAAGCACTGGAAGGGTTCTTGATTCAATGGCTGTTGCACTGGAAGTATGCAACAAAAGAACATATGAAGGAGAATGTTCAATGAAACTTGAATCATATGCATATTACTCAACAAACGATTTGGAAATTCCATACGCCATTGAAAACAACCAGTTAAACACAACCGAAATATTAAGGGAAGTTGTGAGACTGTATCAAAAAGGAGAAAAAAAGGCAGATATTGCACGTGCAGGGCAAATTGCAGTAGCTAACGGATTAAGTGAACTTGCCATTCAGGCTGCAGATGCAAAAAAACTTAACAGCATTGGAGCAACCGGCGGCGTATTCTACAACGAATCCATTACAGACACCGTTAAAAATCATGTTGAAAATAACGGCTATGAATTTATTCAACACAAAAATACCTGTGCCGGAGACGGATCCGTGTCTCTTGGACAGGCAATAATAGCTAAAAAAAAGTAAAAAGGAATTGTTTGAAATAATTTCAAACAATTAAATTAATGACCACAAAACCAAGTTATCTGTTTTTTAAAGTTCTCTCGAGAATGTATTCTGCTCTTTCTTTAAGATTGCCATATAATCTGATTTGATTTTTCAACTCGTCAATAGCTTCAAGTTGTCCATCATCAATTCTTTTTTCAATATCCAAAAGTTTTGACCATTCATCACCTGATGGAAGTTGCAATGTATTAATAATATCATCTGAGAAATTAACATCAAAAGTATTTCTGTTAATGGTAATGTGGATATTAACCTCATTTTGCAAATCATAGTATTTACGCGGACGGCCTCTCAATATTTTTTTATAAGAAGAGTTTAAGATACCAACTTCCTCCATAGCACGTAAATGATCTATGATGGCTTTTTGACCAATGTCCAGTTCATTTGATATTTCACTAACAAACATAGGCTCTTCTCTTAAAAGGTTAATGATATCCCTTCTAGTTTTACAACCCATTACATCAAGTATGTCTTCTTTATCAATTCCACCTAATTGGTCATTATAGTTTCCTCTAATTTCTATGTGGCCATTAGAAGAATCGACATTTCTATGATATTTATCATTTTGGTTAATGTCTTTACTATTAGTCATGATTATAAATTATATCAGATACCATATTTAAAGTATTGTATTTTTATTACACTTTGTAAGAAAAAAATAGCCAAAATATCGAAACCTTTATATAACTTTTTGTTACTATAATATAGTAGGAGAAAGATAACTTTTTGTTACTTTAATATTTGGTTGTGAAAAACTTAAAGTAATAACTCTCAAGTGATGAACCATTTTCCTATATGTCCATAAATTCCCAAAACCAATATTAAAGTACTTAAAGAAATCCATTCTCTTTAAAGAGTTATTACACAAGTTTTTCAAAAAATTTGAAAAGGGTGGCCCAATGACAGATGAAAATAAACGCGAAACTGAAGTTGAAACTCAAGATATTCTTGAAAAAGAACCTGAAGAAGTTCTTGATGAGTTAGCGCTGAAAGATGAAGAGATAGCTAAACTCAAAGAGGATCTTGAAAAACAAGAAGCTGAAACTCAGGAATACATTTCATTATCTCAAAGACTTCAAGCGGATTTCGAAAATTTCAAAAAAATTACTGATAGAAGAAATGCAGAAATTATTAAATTCGCAAATGAAAACCTCATTAAAGAGTTTTTAGACTGTTATGAAGATTTTGGTAGAGCTTTAGAAATTGAAAATGATAAAGATTTAAGAGATGGAGTAGAACTTATCTACAATAAATTTAATGATATTCTGACAAAAGAAGGTGTTGAGGAAATTCCTGCAAAAGGAGAAAAATTTGATTTTACACGTCATGAAGCATTAATGACTCAAAAATCAGAAGATGTCGAAAATGGATATATTATAGATGAACTCATGAAAGGATACATGTACAAAGACAAAGTCCTTAAATACTCCAAAGTTATTGTATGTAAAAAATAAATCAAGTTTATTAAATTATTTATAAAAAAATATAGGTGATAATTATGTCTGACGCTAAAAAAGAAAAAATTATTGGTATTGATTTAGGAACAAGTAACTCAGCAGCATCCGTACTTGTAGGAGGTAAACCAACTACAATTCCTTCTGCAGAAGGTGCTAGCCAATACGGTAAATCATTCCCAAGTTATGTTGCATTTACCGAAGATGGTCAAATGTTAGTTGGAGAACCTGCAAGAAGACAAGCAGTAACCAACCCTGAAAATACAATCAGTGCTATTAAAAGAAGCATGGGTACCGACCACAAAGTAACCGTAAACGGAAAACAATACTCTCCACAAGAAATTTCCGCATTCATCTTACAAAAAATTAAAAAAGATGCAGAAACTTTTTTAGGCGAACCTATTGAAAAAGCAGTAATTACTGTACCTGCTTACTTCGATGACAACCAAAGAACTGCAACTAAAGATGCAGGAACCATTGCAGGACTTGATGTTGTGAGACTTGTAAATGAACCAACTGCAGCAAGCCTTGCATACGGTCTCGATAAATCTGATGAAGACGACATGAACATCATGGTATACGATTTAGGTGGAGGTACCTTAGACGTGACCATTATGGAATTCGGTGGAGGAGTGTTTGAAGTAAGATCTACCAGTGGGGACACCCAACTTGGTGGTACTGATATGGATAATGTATTACTCAAATACTTAGCTGATGAATTTAAAAATAAAGAAGGCGTTGACTTGATGGATAATGACCAAGCAGTACAAAGATTAAGAGAAGCTGCAGAAAAAGCAAAAATCGAATTATCCACCACCACAACTACCGAAGTAAACTTACCATTCATTGCAATGGGAACTGATGGAACTCCTAAAAACTTAATCATCAGTTTAACAAGAGCTAAATTAGAAGAATTAGTTGATTCCATTGTAGAAAAATCAGGTAAACCAATGCAACAAGCATTAGATGATGCAAAAATGAATAAATCTGATATTGATAAAGTTATTTTAGTTGGTGGACCTACCAGAATGCCAATTGTACAAAAATTTGTAGAAAAATTCATAGGCAAACCAGTTGAACGTGGTATTGACCCAATGGAATGTGTATCCATGGGTGCAGCTATCCAAGGAGGAGTATTAGCTGGAGAAATTAAAGATATCGTTCTTTTAGATGTAACTCCATTATCATTAGGTATTGAAACCTTAGGTGGAGTATCCACTACTTTAATTGAAAGAAACACTACTATTCCTACCAAAAA
Organism: Methanobrevibacter sp.; assembly: GCA_045638165.1. Taxonomy (GTDB): domain Archaea; phylum Methanobacteriota; class Methanobacteria; order Methanobacteriales; family Methanobacteriaceae; genus Methanocatella. The sequence continues at coordinate 22,246 of JAZUAV010000005.1, read as the reverse complement.
AAGCCAAATATTTTCCACTGCTGCAGATAATCAACCTTCTGTAGACATTAATGTATTGCAAGGGGAAAGAAAAATGGCTGCTGACAACACTTCTCTTGGACGTTTCCAACTTGTTGGAATTCCACCTGCTCCTAGAGGCATTCCGCAAATTGAAGTTACATTTGACATTGATGCAAATGGTATCATTAATGTAACTGCCAAAGATAAAGGAACTGGTAAAGAACAAGCAATTACAATTACCTCTTCAACCAAATTATCCGATGAAGAAATCGAACAAAAAATCAAAGAAGCAGAGATGAATGCTGAAGCAGATGCAAAAAGACAAGAAGAAATTGAAATCAGAAACAATGCAGACTCATTAATTTACACTTCAGAAAAAACTTTAGATGAACTCAAAGATCAAGTATCTGAAGATGAGAAAACTAAAGTCGAAGGACTTGTAGCTGAATTAAGAGAACTTATAGCTGGCGATGATATTGCTGCCATTAAAGAAAAGTCTGATGAATTATCTAACGTAGTTCAAGAAATTGGTGCTAAAATTTACCAACAAGCACAAGCTGAGGCTCAGGCCCAACAAGCTCAAGGCCAAGATCCAAATGCTGGTGCTAAAGACAATGATGATGACACAATTGATGCAGACTATGAAGTAAAAGACTAGATTAAATAATTAAGTTTTATTAAATTGTTAGGAAATATAATAAAATCAGAATCAGAATCAATAATAAACTAACAATAAAATAAAACTATTATTTTTTCTATATTTTTAAATTATCATTATTAAGGTGAATAAATGGCAGAAAAGCGAGATTATTATGAAGTTCTTGGAGTAGATAAAACTGCAGATGAAAAGACAATTAAAAAAGCTTATCGTAAACTAGCCAGAAAATACCATCCTGATGTTTGTGATGAAGAAGGCGCTGAAGAAAAATTTAAAGAGGTAAGTGAAGCTTATGCTGTCTTATCCGATGATGAAAAGCGTCAAAGATATGATCAATTCGGTCATGCTGGAATGGATGGATTTACTGCTGAAGATTTCTATCAAAACGTTAACTTTGAAGACATTTTCCAAGGATTCGACATTGGAAATATATTTGAAATGTTCGGTTTTGGTGGAGCAAGTCGCAGCAGAGGTAGAGCTGGCCCTCAAAGAGGTTCAGATATTTATACAGAAGTACCAATTACTTTAGAAGAAGCATTTGCCGGATGCGATAAAGAAATAAAGATAACTAGAAGTGAAATATGTCCTACTTGTAATGGGTCAAAATCCAAACCAGGAGTAGAACCCGAAACCTGTAAAAAATGTGGTGGAACTGGACAGATTAAAGAAGTCAGCAACACATTTTTAGGCCAAATGGTAAATGTAAGGCCATGTAGGGAATGTGGCGGTACAGGCAAAATAATTACAGAACCATGTGGAGACTGTCACGGTAAAGGAAGCAAAAGAAAAACAAAAACAATTAAAATTGAAATTCCAGAAGGAGTCGATGAAGGCAATCACTTAAGAGTTTCAGGAGAAGGAAACTGTGGTGAAGCCCCTGGACTTGAAGGAGATTTAATTGTTACGGTTCACATCAAAAGAAATAAGAAGTTTACTCGTGAAGGAGACCACATATACTACGAACAACAAATTAGTTTCCCTCAAGCCGCATTGGGAGACTTGATTAGCATTCCTACTATTGAAGGAAAAGAAGTTGAGTTTAAAGTTGCTCCAGGAACACAAAGTGGAACCGTATTTAAATTAAAAGGCCAAGGTATGACATCATATAGGCATACAAGCAGAGGAAATATGTACGTTAAAGTTAGCGTTGTTGTTCCTAAAAAGTTAAACTCAAAACAAAAAGAATTGCTTAAAGAATTTGCTGATATAAGCGGTGATGAAATTAAGCATGTTGAAAAAGGACTCTTTGACAGAGTTAAAGATGCAATGAAATAGATTAGCTATTCTTGCTAATTTATTTTCCACTTTTTTTATTAAACCTACTATTTAATACCAATACATATTTTTATAAAATAGAATACAATTTTTATTGTCCATCCGATTTAACCAAACTAAAAAAAAATTTTTAATTATTCAATGTAACTTGTATCATAATTATAATGCAAATATTAAAAAAATAGTGAAGAAAAAAGTACCATAATAATTGAAAATAGCTTTCATGAAACTATATGAGAATATGAAACTATTAAAATAAATAGTCCTAAAATTAATAATTATGAATACCTATTTTAAAAATAATAAATTTAAATTTACTCATCTACATTGAGAGCAGTAATAATATGTTTCTTTTTAGATTTCAATGCAGAAAATCAAAAATTTCCAAACCAATTAAAAAAAACATTATTTGGTACTTTATTGAACCATCAAATATTTTTATCAAATAATCTTATTTTTTAGTAAATCGCCAAAAACAGAAAAATCTATTATTACTAACTTGAAACGGGAAATGAAACAGAATTATAATCCCATTAAATTACTGACTAAAAAAAGAAAAAAATTGTAGATGTTCAATTTAAACATCTACTTTAAAGGCCGCACTGATTGAATTGTATCTATCGTTTCCACCATAGGTTATTGTTCCAACATGAGTTCCTGGAGCGAAATCAGCAGTTGAAAATATGATTTGCCCTTTGTTGTTTGATTTAAGGGTTGTTTTAACACCGTTTATGTCAACCACCATGTTTGCACTGCTTACAACTTTGCCGGTTTTGCTGTTTTTCAGGGTTGCAACCAGTTCTTTTGTATCTGCATTGTAAGAATATTTTATATTCATGTTAGCCTTGTTGAGATCTATTGTGGTTGTTGTGCTTGACGGAGTATACCTGCTGTTTCCACCATAAGATATGGTTACGTCATAACGTGTTAATCCCAAATCACTGGTGTCAATTGATATTTGGCTTTTTGAATCAGATTTGGCAGTTTTGATTACTCCATTGATTTCAACTTCCATATATGCATTAACGATAGGATCACCAGTTGCACCATTTGTCAAAGTGGCCACTAATTTATCTTGATAGCCATAAACATCGGTAATGATAACCTTTGTTTTTACTTCAACATCAATGCTGGCACTTGCAGAGTTATATTTAGCATTACCTGCATATGAGAATGTTGCAGGATATGTGCCTAAAGGCAAGCCAGCAGCAGATACTTTAACTTGACCTTTGGAATTGGTTTTAACTGTAGTGGTTTCACCATTAAAGCTAACTTTAACATTGGCGCTGGAAAGGGCTTTACCTTCAGCATTTGTCAAGGTAGCTACAATTACACTGTTGGAAGCATCGTAAACAGCAGAAATGGTAGTATCAATTTTTGTAGCGAATGTTATGTTTGTACTTGCAGGAGCATATTTGGCATTTCCAGCATAAGAAATGATTGGAGTATATGTGCCGGATGGCAAAGCAACAGTAGACAATTTAGCTTGTCCTTTTGTATTGGTTTTAACAGTAGTAATCACACCATTAAGATCAACTTTAACATTCACATTAGAAATGACCTTACCTGTATCATTATTGATTAAAGTGGCCACAATTTCACTTTTAGCACTATTATAAACAGCAGAAATGACCATTTCTGTTTTTGTGTTAAAGGTTATGCTTGTACTTGCCGGATTATATTTGGCATTTCCAGCATAAGAAATGATTGCAGTATATGTGCCGGATGGCAAATCAACAGTAGACAATTTAGCTTGTCCTTTTGTATTGGTTTTAACAGTAGTAATCACACCATTAAGATCAAAATTAACCTTAGCACTGCTGATGGCATTACCGGAAACTTTACTAGTCAAAGTAGCTACAATTTCACCAGTAGTACCCTTGACAGCAGAGATAATAATGTCCGCTTTATTTACAATAACAACTGCATTAGCACTAGAAGGATTATAGTTGGCATCACCTGCATAAGAAATAATGGCTGTATTAGTACCACAAGGTAAACCCGCAGTAGACACTTTAACTTGACCTTTAGAGTTGGTTTTTAAAGTATAACTCTCACCATTAAGATTAACAACTACATTAACACCACTAATGGCTTTTCCAGTTACATCATTGGTTAAAGTGGCAACTAACTCTCCATTTTTATCAGCATACGCCACAGAAACATCTGAAGCATCCATTCTTGTATCTGCTTTGTTGATTTTGAGTTTAGCTGATGTGCTTATTCCATTATAAAGGTCATTTCCTAAAAATGCGAAATTTACATTATATGTATTGGAATTTATGCCATCGGTGGAAACTGTTGCTATACCCTCACTATCAGTCATTGCGGTTAGATTAGTGCTACCGACTTGAACATATATTTGGGCACCATCAATAGGATTACCATTTGTATCTTTTAAGGTTGCTGTGATGTTTGAACCATCATTATATGTAATAGTATTGTCCTTAGCAGTCAATTTAGTATTTGCCTTAGTTATATTGACTTTAGCATTAACATTTGATGCTTTATAGATTTCATTACCTTCAAATTTGAATTTGGCAGTGTATACCCCCGGAATCAAACCATTAACAGTTAATGAAACTCGACCGTTAGCATCAGTTGATAAAACATCAGTAACATCACCCAATTCAACTTTAACTTTAGCACCCGCAACAGCATTACCATCAACATCTTTTAAAGTAGCAATAACATTTCTACCACTATTATAAGCTGTAGTAAATGCAAAAGCAGTCAAACTGGTATCAACATGAAAATCATTATCTATAATACTTAAAGTAGCTTTACCATTAGCAGCATTAAATTTAGGATCACTAGTGACATTTGCTGAAATAGTATAATTGCCCTCTGAAATTGAAGGGACTTCAGCTATAAGCATTGCAATACCATCAGCGTCAGTAGTTGCCTCACCGATGTAGACATATCTTCCTTGATATCTGTAGAAATTAACCTTTACACCGGAAACAGCACTTCCAGAAACATCACTAACAGTGGCGACAAAAGTACCATTAGCTAATTTTTTAGCTAAGGCGTCGTTTAAAACTACGTTGAGATTACCTTTATTAACTCTTAAATTAGTATTAAATTCTTTTGTTAAATAATTTTCTTTAGATGCAACAGCTTTAACCTTATAAGCAGCATAGTTTCCTTTAGGATTAAAAGGACCAATATATTTATAATTTAAGGTAGCTACACCATTTGAGGATGTTGTATTGCCTATTTCAATATTATCAATATAAAATCTAACATTAGCACCATCATCAATATTCTCTAACTTGAGTTCAAGAGTATCCAAATAGTTTACTTTCATTGATGAGATTTTTCCTGCGAAGGTGTATCCATAATTATCTTTAACAATATTGTTTTTAGTATTGTTAACGGCCAAATTACCGACACCTTTTTCAGACTTCAAACAATTATCAGTGATATTGTTGTTAATAGCTTCATCATCTACAAGGATTGCATAACCTTTTTGTGAGGTAATTGAATTCTTTCTGATTTCATTGTTTGTTGAATTTGATTTGAGGAAAATGCCAGTATTGCCAGCAGTTATTGAATCAAAATTCTGGAAATCGATTTTTTCACCAGTGCCATTAGCTAAGATTATATTGCTAATTACGGAATTATAATTGGAGTTTGAGAATAAGATTCCGTATACTTTTTTTCCATTTAATTCTAATTCATTATTGTTCATATTATTATTATTTGATGAAAAGGTCTCAACACCATAGATTACCTCGGAATTTAATGCGAGATAGTTATCCGTAATAGTTGATTTTTGAGACATTTCTAAAGTAATACCATAAGCTACATTATCAGATTTTAAATTAATAATGTTGTTCTTGATAAGTGTTTCATGGGATTCGTGACCAATAATAATTCCTTCAACACAGTAAGTACCTTCAATAACTATATAATTATTAATAAATTGGTTATTAATTGCACCTTGGCCTTCTGGAGCATTATGACCAGTAGTATATCCTAATACTCCCATACCATAAATATAATTGTCATTAGCTTTTATGTAAACATCATTATCTGAAAATACATTATTTTGACAATTAAAGTATGAATCGATTCCCACAATAGAGTTTGTTGAGTTATATGGGGAAACTTTTTTATCTAATTTGGATGTAACATTTACTATGTTTCCAGAAACAATATTATCGCTTGAATAAGCCATTAAAATACCATAAGTTCTGTATACTTCACTTAACATGTGATTTCCATCACCGATTGAACTTCCATCAAGACAATTAGTGTCACCATCCAAACAATTTGTATCTCCATCTAAACAGTTAGTATCACCATCAAGGCAATGTTGATTTTCAAATTGATGAACAACACCAGTACCTAATGTATTGATAGTGTTATTTATAAATTTACAGTCTTCAACAGCATATGCAAGCAATGTGTAAGTCAAATAATCACCGGATGAGAAAAGTTTGTTATGTATGACATCAACATCACTTGCCTCAACGACATAAATTGCATAAGCTGCATTCGGGTCGTATACTTCAATATCACAATTAGTTATAGTAGCTCCAGCTACTTTATAAACAAGAATTCCCCATGCATTTAATCTAGATGCCTTATTATTTTTTATAACCAAATTTTCTATCCAAACGCCATCACATCTTACTCTGAAGGTAGTGTTGTAGAATGTCGGGTTATCACCGGTTATTTTGATGGCTGAATTGATAAATATCACTTTATCATAAAACTCACCAGTGAAGTTTAAAATATCCCCATCTTTAATATCAGAGCTTAATCCTCCATTATCATTAATAAAATCACCATAATTACTAGGGTTAATGTTGTGAACAGTTCCATTGAAGTTATAAGCAGGTTTTGATGGGTCGTATGAACCTTCCGGAGTTCTTACCTCACAACCTTTTTTAATACTATTAGGTCCAATGACATTGACAGAACTTGCATTTGCTTCAGCGGCATCAATTGCGTATTTATTGGATGTTGAAATAGTGTTACCTACAATAGTTATATTTCCAGGCATCTTTTTATTAGAAATCTTTTGAATTAAAACTCCAACACCAGAATTACTTGAAATATTGTTATCTAAAACTTTTAGATTATTAGAATTAGTATTATACAATATTCCTGAACCGGAATTTGTTATAATAGTATTGTTTTTAATTAAAATGTTGGATCCTTGTGGATAAACACCTTTACCTTGAAGTAAAACCTGAACATAATTGTTCTCAACAACAGAATTGTCCAATGCAGAGATTCCTGAACCGGTTGAAATGACTCTTGCATTTACAATATGGTTATTTCTAATGGTGGAATTGTATGAACCGACAATGGCTATTTCACCACCAGTCATTTCACCAGGATTGTTATAGTCGGCACCGGTAAGATTGATAATCCAGTTATTTTCAATAATATTTCCTGCATTAGATGTGGAAATACCTCGATATGCACCGATAATCCTATTAGAAGAAATATTATTGTTTGCTCCCATTACCTGAATACCATAAGCCCATGAAGTAGGTAAAACATTGTATTTTATTACATTATTGTAGATTGTGTTAAAGGTAGATTCCCCACCTTTAAGAGGCCCTCCTTCAAAGCTAGATAAATAAATGGCATTTGCATCGTCACAAGTAATTTGATTACCACCAATATAGTTATAATGAGCATTACATAAAAGCAAAGATGGTGTAGACCTTGTACCATGACCATAAGTCAGTCCATATGTATTTAAAACATTATTTGATATATTGTTATAGTTTGCACTATTAGCTACACAAATTGCGTAAGAAGATTGACCAGTATTGTTAATGATACAATCGTGGATGGTACAATTTTGTGCACCATTTAAAAATATACCATAAGAATAATCATTAGTATTGGCAATTTTTAAATTAGAAATTGTACTTCCAGAAGCGTTTTCATAAAAAGTGAATATACAATTTTTCATATCATTAGTACTTGTACCAACAATATTTACAGGATTTCTAAATGTAAAATCTTTTCCATTAAATTTACCATCTATTTGGAGAGTATCTCCTTCATTTATAGAAGAAGGGATAAACGCTCCTTTTGAAGTAAAATAATTATAATAACTTGAACTGTCAACAACATGTACACTAGAAGTTAAAAGTTCTTCATCAGCTACATCACTAGAGAGCAGATTATCTCCCTCGGATGTATCAATATCCATAGCATCATTACTACCCATTACCGTGCTATTCACATCATCAGCCGCACTTACAGCACTGATTGATAGCAAAAGCAGTAATAAAACTAAAAAAATATTAATTTTTTTAATCATAAATATACCTCACACTAATTCCAATATATTAAACTTAAATAAACTTTAAAAATTATCTAATATATTAATAAGTATATCAGTAAAGTATATTTAAAAATTTCTAAAAAATTATTAAAATAAAAAAAAGTTGATGATTAAGTTAATAATCATCATAATCTTCATTTTGACTTCTAACATATCCAACTAAAAATATTGCAATTAAAACAACTACCGCAATAATGACAAATATAGGCATGCTAGATTCAGCAGAGCTAACTGATTTAGATGCAGATTTTTGAGATAACTCATATGCATTAGCACTAGATTCTCCAGCACTTGACTGTGAAGATGCAGAAGAACTTTGTGACTGAGAAGCTACTTTTGCATCACCCGGAGTAGATGCATCATTTCCAGCAGATGTTTGGCCGCCGGATGAATCAGATTCTTGCATGGTTGTTCCATTTACCAATTCATGAGCATTATTTTTTCCGTTAGAAGATTCTCCATTTGATACGTCTTCATTTGAATTATCAGGAATATCCTGTTCATCCATCTGATACAATGGATCAGTGTTAGTAGCTTGAGCTAATATTTCTGCAAACTGCTGTTTTTGAGTAGGAGTTAGAGAACTTGCTTGAATAATTTTCATATTGAATTCCAAGTTTTTACAAGTGTGGTGACAACAAGCAACACCATATTGAATAACTTGATTCATGTATTCATCAGCTATTTGTTGAAGCTTTTGATTATCCGCATTCCAAGTACCTTGAGTTCCCAGATAGAACATGTGCGCAAGAGATGATTGTAAACCTACGGAAGTGGTTTCATCACCAATACCCTTGGATATACCCAACAATGAATCAGTTAATTGATTACCTAATTGTTTATCAAGCTTATTGTTAGCAACTGTTAATGTACCAAACATGTTTTGGTATCTTGTTGCTATCCAATTCATTCCAGCCCCATTTTGTATGAGTGGCTCAAGATATTTAGGATTCAATAAGGTTGTTCTTATTTCAAACTCCAATTCCTCTTCATATGATTTAGCAAGATATCTGTTTTTATCCCTGATATCAACAAAAGAAGTATCAGGTCTTTCCTGACCAGATTTCTCTCTCAATAATGAAGCTGCATTGTATAGGCCGCCAAACCAATCATAGTAATCATCGGAATCCAATACTCTCCAAGTACTGTCAAGGTTTTGTGTAATCAATTCTGTCTTATTCAACAGATACATGAATGTCTCCTTTTCCTTATTGATGACAATGTTACCATCATCATCAAGAGTCCATGCAAATGATACACTTTCAAGATAAATTGACATTGCCTTTTCATTAACTGTTTCAATACTCCAATCCGCAGTATTTGGAATAAGTGTACTCATACCAGTTCCTTCTAAGATATTACCTGGAAGACCGAATAATCTGTCAAGAGTTGGATTTTCGGCATAATGCTTTTTGACAAAATTATCTGCTTCGGTTTCACCTTCAGCAAATGCTGCTAATTTAGTACCGGTTACCATCCATCTAATCCAATCTTTGTTACTGGTGACCAAACTTGCATATACATCAATTCTTGGTCTATTAACAACAGAGCCATTGTTTAATGTTACAGTCAAATCTTCTAAAGGAATCATTTCTACACCAATGACCTTACCATTTTCAGACCAGACAGGTTTACAACCCAACAAGTATAAGAATTCGGCAACACCGATTCCTTCAGTTCTTGATATCTCAGTACCCCATAGAATCAATGCAGTTAACTCTGGCCATTTTCCATGTTCTTCATAATAATTGGCAAGCAACAAATCCACAATTTTAACGGAAGACTCATATGCAGCTTCAGATGGCATCCTAGTTGGATCGGATGCATACCCATCATAACCAGTAGGTATTGAATCACCATATGCAGGGTCTGCAAATAATCCTCCAGGCACATAACCACCTTCCAATGCAGTAAGAATTGCATTCCATTCATTGTTGTTTTGAATATTGACAATCACCTGAGCAGCATACACAGTTGCATTATATAAAGAGCTATTCACTTCAATACCATAGATTTCAGATAATTCATCAACAGAAGATCCATTTACTAAACGACCGATATACTCTCTCAAGAATTCCTTAATCGCATGATGTTCGTCCAAATATTTCAAATCATTCTGAACATCTTCATAGTAATTTTTACCTGCTAATTCAGGATATAAAAATTCCATGATATGATTGTAGATTTTTGTTTGAGAAGTAGTAATGGTAATCACTTCTTCAGTGAGTTCTTCACCTGTCAAGATCTTACCTAAAGTATGTAAACCATAAGTCATGAAATCATCTTCCATGCCTTCAAGATAAAGGTGTAACTCATCAAGCCACTCTGTAAAGGATTCATTTGTTGTGTAATTTCTAAAACCTAATGCAGGTGCCAAATCAATGATTTTCTCTTTATATACCTCAGCATTTGAGGTTACATTAAGTTTAATCTGATCTTTATAATAGGTAATGTAGTTATTCAAGACAGAATAATTACCATATAATTCAGAAGAAACCATTGCAGGAGTCATGTGTGTGAGAAGCATTGCTGCACTTCTATCTCTTGCAACCATAGCCTCACCAGGGTTTGATACAATATAAGGATATATTGTTGGAGTCAATGTTAATTCAAATGACCAGTCCCCTGCGCCGACACCGATATTCTTACCAGGTAACCACTCCAATGTTCCATGAGTACCCATACTAATAATTGCGTTGGCTTTGGTAACTTTGTCCATCCATTCATAAAATGCAACATAATATTGATGGGCAGGTAACTTTAAATCATGGTAATTTTGAATAACTTCGCTAATATCTGCTTCCTCCCATCCCCTACTAGGTTGGAAAGTAACGAAAATATTACCAAACCAGATACCCGGAACTACAAGATACTGTTCATCTCCTTCTGTGTAAACCATTGATTTTCCTAAACCGGCTCCCCATTGATTGACCATCTCAACGTATAGCTCTTCCGGAAGGTCGGAAGTCAAATCAATAAAATCATCCATTGAAATCAGTTGATGGTGCTTTATCAATTCTTCCTTATTTTCCTGAACATACTGTGTAAGTAAACCTCCTGCCCAAGAACCTTTATTACCGCTGTTAAATAGTAATTTTGTAAATTCAGTGATATTCATTAGCTCACTAATGTTACAAACAGTATAACCTTCTTCATATAATTTGAGAAGCAAATCATATGTACTTTGAATTACATCCAAATAGGATGCACCAATTTCCGCCTTACCCGGAGGATAGTTATAAAGAACTATTGCTATTGTTTTATCGGAATTGTTCAAGTCCTTTAAATCAGCCCATCCACAGCTTAATTTGACCATCTTATCCACACCTGTTTGAATAACCTGAACAGTATTGTTATCATCAAGATAGGATAAAATAACCGGACCGAAAACGCCTTCAAAACTTGGATATGTCACAGCATAAGTCCATTCTATTTGAGGACCCAAATCACTTTCATAACTATATTTTGAGATTTCATTAACACCTTTAAGAACTTCTAAATCTATTTCAGACAAATCTGGTTCCGCAGTACCGTTAGCATAACTTAATGACCAACTATATAATGAAGTAATAGCGGATATTCCTACATCAGAGACTTCCATAACTCTTCTTAATATAGAAGACATCGCAGGATTAGTTGAAAATTTAAAGACATTGAATGCAGGTCTTCCATTTTCCTCATAACCTCTAATTAAGGAATCAACTACATCTCCACCACAATAGTAAGTTGCAATAGCTATAAACTTTTTATCTGGATTAAATTTAGCAATGTATTCATCTTCAAACTGTTTGAATAAGACTGTCGGATCCAAAACATCAGTAAACCATTTAGGATAATCCTGAACCATCCAGTTTAGACTACCTATTCCATCATAGTTATAACCTGGATTGTTTAAAATCCATTGATTAATTAATTTTCCTTCCGGGTAAATAGTGAAAATACCTAAATCAGGATGATAAAAACCACTTTCAGGACCCATCAATGGTGCATTAGAATCATTGAGAGTTGGATTTTCATATTTAGTAGGATTAATTAAATAATAAACATATTTCAAATAATTTGCCATGTTTTGGTACAAAACATTAGATGCATCGATGTCCTCAGCTTGGAAATATGAACCAATATAGGTGTTTTCTATAGTATGATAAGTATTATTTCCCGGACTTGCACCCACTATATGAATTCCAGTTGCATTTAAGATGCCCTGAGTATAAACTCCAAAAGTATATGCAACATTATAATTTATATTAGCTGGAGAATCCTTCAATAGATTTCTCAGTTTTTCAGCAGTGAAAACTGAATAAGCCCCTTCAGCAAACATGTCAATATGAATAAAATTGGCATACTCTGCTAACCATTCACGTGAGACATCATAATCCATTGTACTGATAAATGCGATTCTTTTGGAATAATTCATTAAAACTTCAAGTTTTTCCTTATGAGACCCATAGTCTACCAAAAGCAATATATCTGGAATAAAATCAAAAGATCCCCTAAGAGTTCCAGACCTTCTAGTAAAATCTAAAACACTGGATTTTTTTGGCTCAAAATCAGCGTAAACTGCTTCAACATAGTATTTCTTTGATTCCAAATCAGTAATTTCAACATAACCATCATCATCCGTTTCATAAGTTGAAATCAAGTTATTGTTAGAGTCATATAAATTGATTATGGCTCCAGCTAATGGAAATCCATCCTCATCCCAAGTCTGAGCAATTTCATCATAGTGATGAATAACATTGACTTCAATTACATTATCTGTTGAATATAACTTCGATTCCTTTGTTTGTTGAACCTGAAGCTGCTGGAGAGAAGAATTGTCTTGAGACTCTTGAACCGCCAATACAGGGCTTTCCTGAATCAATGCCGAATCATTATTAACAGCACCCATATCCGAAGTTGCATTGTTCTGTGCATAAGCCGTATTTAAAGAAAACATGACCAATATTGAAAGAATCAATACAATCAACAACTTATTATCTAACTTTTTCGTATTTTCACCTCCCTTCAAATTGCTATAATAAACATCCATTTATTATATGTTTAAATTTGAATTGAAAACATATAAAATTAACTAAAATTAATGCAAACTTACAATTTTTCAACACATAATAAAGATACATTTAAATACTAAATCAAATAAATAAAGTGTGCTATTATATAGAGGTGATAATATGCGTAAGATTACTATTGGTATAGTTATTTTATCTATAATCCTAATAGGGATGGTTATACCAGCAGGTTTTTCAGGTGAAGCAAATTCAGTTGTAATAACCTACGGTGAAACTACTCATGCAAATTCAGACTACAAAGCAAACGTTGATTCATTTTTCAAAAGCCAAAGTAACTTAGATTTAAAAAATGTGGATGAAAAAATAATCACCGCTAATGAAGTTAATAAAATTTCAAGTTCAATAACTGGAAAAACTTACGGTTCAAATCAAATATTTTCATCAGCGCTTGTTGATTTAAATGATAACGATAATCTTGAAGTCAGTGTGGATAAATCAAAAATCACCACAATTACTGGAGATATGTACATATCTGCATTAAAATCATCTGGAATTAAAAGTGGACACGTTTATGTAACAAGTCCAGTTACTGCAACTGGAGAATCTGCTCTTGCAGGAATAATGAACTGTTATGAAGCAGCGACAAATGTTACAATCCCAGAAACTGTAAAAGAAGCAGCCAACAATGAAATATACACTCAAGCAGAAATTGTTGAAAACTCAAACGTTAGCGCAGATAACTTATCCAAACTAGTGGATGATGTAAAAGAAACAGTACAAAAGGACAATATTACAGACCACCAAACCATTGTAAATATCATCTACAATTATACTGTAATTAACAATATCAACATAACAAATAACGATATCGAAAACCTTGCAGACAGTATTGAACAAGTTCAAAATGTTCAAGGTGATATTAACAAATACGAAACAAAAGTATCCAGTGTTTTAAACAACACCAATTCGTCCTCTATAGGAAATTTATTCAGTGGAATATTCAAATAAATATTCCACCCAACTATTTTTTTAATTTAATATATTATATAGTATATTAGTGGTTTTTTATGAAATGGAAAATTGGTGATGTTGAAATAGACAATCAAGTTGTTTTAGCCCCTATGGCAGGCATATGCGATTCCCCTTTTAGAACCATTGCTAAATCTATGGGTTGTGGGCTTGTCGAAACTGAAATGGTTTCCGACAGAGGCATCATATATGACAATACTCGAACTCAGGACATGCTGGAAATGACTGATTATGAAAGGCCAATTTCACAACAACTTTTTGGATCAACCGCCGAAACCATGAAAAAGGCATCATCTTACATTTACGAACATATGAAACCCGACATCATTGACATCAATATGGGGTGTCCTGTTCGAAAAGTTGCCATAAAGGGCCAGTCCGGAAGTGCACTTCTAAAGAATCCCAATAAAGCATATAATATCGTGTCTGAAGTTGTTGACACTGTTCCAATACCAGTTACAGTTAAAATCAGAAGTGGATGGGATAATGAGCATGTCAATGCTATTGAAATGGCCAAACTCATTGAAGATGCCGGTGCATCAGCCATTACAGTCCACCCCCGTACCAAAGAGGAAAGCTATTGTGTTGATGCAGACTGGTCAATTATTGCAGACGTTAAAAATGAAGTTTCAATACCTGTTATAGGAAACGGAGACATTAGAACCTGTTATGATGCAAAAAAAATGCTTGATGAAACTTCATGTGATGCAATCATGATTGGCAGGGCAACTTTAGGAAATCCCTGGTTAATTAAACAATGCGTTGAGTATTTGGAATGCGGAAAGGAACCTCAAAAAGTAACAAAGGAAGAAAGGTTTGAAATGATTAAAAGACATACCGAACTGCTTTTTGAAAGAAAACCTGAAAAGGTGGCCATTTCAAAAATGAGACTCCATACAGCTTATTACTTAAAAGGATTATACAGGAGTGTAGAAATCAAGCCGAAAATATTTAAAACCACTACAAAAAAAGAGCTATACGAATTAGTTGAAAACTATATGAAAATATTGAATTACTAATTCATTTCATTTTTATGATTCCAGTGAATCCCAATATGGCCAATTCCCAAGATTATTGATGCAACAACTAAAAATACGTTTTTTTCATAGATTCCCAGAAGAAAAAATGCTAAAACAGGCAGGGTTGCGCCTGCAACAGGAATTCCTAAAAAACTGGAATACATATCACCCATTGTTTTTGGACCTTTGAAATATCTAATCCAGTAAATTTCATACAATATCATCAAGACAAATGCCAATATTAAAATTAACAGCCACAAAGAAACGTTAATGTTATCGGCAAAGATTAATGAAAAACAGACTACCAAAATCTGACCAATACTCTCAAATATTGATAAAATCTTATTTTCATTATTAACATATTGCTCATAATTTTTCGGTTTGTTTTTCATCCAGATTACATTTGGAACAAACAACATTAACAAGAATATAAAACCAATGTATGAAAATCCAAAATTCATAATCTAAATTAGATTCTAATAGGTAATATAATTTAAACTTAAAAATATAGGAATCTATGAATGGTTATATAATCTATTAAAAAATATAAAATATCAACAAACGCCAATTAATCCAAGCTAGTTCAGTTGCATCAATTTTTTCATTATAAATTTTTAGATGTTTATAATTTTTTAAGGTTTTTAATGAAAAAACGTACAGATTTGTACAATCCAATAAACATGGTTTTTGAAAAAAGATCTTCGATATATTCTTATTAAAAATGGTGCAGATTGTAAATAAAAAGTAGATGTTTAAACATCTACTTTTATTATTAAAAGGGCAAATATAATATTTCTAGTGGTTTATTTCTACCAGAGGTAGCTTTTTATCAGTTTCTTTAATAGTATGTACTATTCTTTTATTTTCCAGTTCTTCTTTAGCTTTTTCCTGCGCTTTTTTCCAAAGTTCTCTATATTTGTTTATCAGTTCTTTGTCATAGTGGTCAAGGTTGTTTTCGAAAATGCAGTTTTTAATTTTGCTGTCTTCAGCTTTGTCTTCGGTAAATATTGCTCCTCCATTTTCTTTGGCGGCATTGTCTTTGAATTCACAGTTTTCAACAAGGACATAATAATTTTTGTTGCCTAATTCTCTGTACCAGTTTCCTCCTTTGACATATATTGCTCCTCCATTTTCTTTTGCATAGTTATTTGAAAATGTGCTGTTGCTTGCTGCAAGTCCATATGCCAGACTGGTACAGTACATTGCTCCACCGCAGAATGATGCTTCGTTTTCATTAAAGACACAGTTTTTTGCACAGATGTCATATACTGCTCCTCCATAGTGCAGTGCAGTATTGTTTTCGAAAACACAGTTTTCTGCTGTTATCATAGGTATAAAGTTCCAGTGGCAGGGACAGCTTGCAGCCATTGCTCCTCCACAGCTGGCTCTGTTATTTTTAAATGTACAGTTTGTTGCTTTTCCGTCAAGCATTGCTCCTCCATCACGATTTGCATAATTATTGATGAATGTTGAGTTTATGGCATATCCTCCTACCATTGCTCCGCCCATTCTGCCATGTTGTCCTTAAAGGTACAGTTTATTGCAGTGTAGTTTATTTCGTAAGGGTCATCTATGTGGATGGCTCCTCCGTCCCAGTAGCTGAATCCGTTTTTGAATATGACGTCATGGAAAATGACTCCGGTATGTTTTATGTTAAATAGTCTTGATGAGTTGCCCCATCTATTGTGTGGCCGTTTCCGTAGATTATTAATGTACGGTTTATAACGATTCCGTCATAGAAAAGGAAGTCTCCAGAATAATCTTTTTCCCAGTCAGGATATTCGTATTTGTAGTCTTTTGTAAGGTATATTGTGTCATCGTCGTTTGAGTTGATGGTCTGGTTTAATTCAGCAAGAGTTCCTGGTTTTTGTGCGATTTCTAAAACATCGCTTTCAATGTTTTCATTTTGAATTTCATCTATCTGATCAGCTCCTTTTAGGGAGGTGCTGTTGTCAAGTTCAGCTGCAGAAACGCAACCGGCTCCAATTATAAAAATTGATAATAATATTATGAATAAACTTATTTTTTTCATTTTAATTGCCCTTTAAATATGTTTTGAAATAACATTAATTATTTTCTATTTTATTGCATATTTGGGAGCGCATATAAAGGTTTTCGAATGTAAGTGCTTACTTGCATTGTCAAATTACCAAATTAAAGTCAATTTGGATTTTATTTTCAAATAAGCTGTCATTAAATCGTCGATTACCATGAAAGCCATGATAAGCTAGGCATGATGTCATGTTTTTTTCAGAAGTAGATGTTTGCTGTAATATTTATCTTAAAAATGCAAGAATGTCTCTACTTCTTTAAATTTGGGGATGTATTGGACTGTTTTGTGTACTATTTTTTTAATTAAATTTATTGCATTTTATTTATTTGTGCCATATAATATAATCAGATTATACAACCTAAAACAAGAAATAAAAAATACTCATAATCCGGACTGGAAAAAAGATGATTATAAAATCGTCAAATGTGGCAATACAAATGGCAAACCTATGTTTGCATTAATGGCAAAAAACCATGAAAGAATTAAAATTTCATTAAAAACAGTATTGTAATTTTTAATTGCGAATTTAGAAAGACCTCTTCGCTTAATCATTAGTGATAGTTTAGGGTCTTTTTCTGAAAATTTTATCCTATTATTGATTTTCATATCATGAATTTTTGGTTTTGGTTTCGAAAGGAGAGTCATAATATAATGTCTAGGCTACCTTAAATTTAAGAATTTCGGTAACCAAGACACTAAAACATGGCCTGTTAAGAGTAACCCACCTTCTGTTTAACAGCATTCATCTTAGCGTGCTACCTTGCCTCAAACAGATTGTCATAGGCACCTTTGCTCTTGCATCCTATGGAATGGCCGTTTCACCGATTCTTTTTAATGTCCTCAATTAATTATCATTGTCATTCATTAAAAGACGTTTCGTTTCTGCTCCAGAGTCATACTTCTCAGTATACGTTTTTCAACGCCATAGTCTGTGTGATGGGCGGAGTTTCCTTAGTTTAATAAAACCAGCAGCTGTCTTTAACTTGCCATGAAAATATTAATTAAAAGTAGCAGGGCCTAGATTTGAACTAGGGATCTCGGGGTTATGAGCCCCGCGGGATCACCAGACTACCCCACCCTGCTATACAAACAAAAATAGTATAATACTATATACTAATTATGGAATGGATAATATATAAACCTTTCTATATTTTGACTTAAAATTGAAAAAAATAAGAAAATAAGATTAATTATTTTCCAAAGATTCAATTCTTTTATCCAAATCCTCTAATTTTTCTTCAGTGACTTTTTGGAATTCTTCAGATGATTTTTTAAACTCATCAAAAGACTTTTCTAAGGTATCAACATGACCAGTGGTTTCGCTAAATTTGGATTCCAATTCCTCCAAATCATTGGTTGTAGCCAAAGACCAATCTTTAATTAACTGATCGCTTTTTTCATCTAAAAACGCATCAATTTTGTTAGAAAATGCATCAGTATTCAAACTAGACATATCAATATCACTGAGTTTAACTTTAATTCTTTTACTCATTGATCCGGATTCTTCATTGATTAACTCTTCTTCTTTAGATAAATCTGCATAATCAGAATCTTTACCTAACACTTCATCCAAATGTGCGTCAGCAGTTTTCGGAACAACATTCCTTAACTTTTGAGCGGTTTCCGGACTATTTAATAAGTAATAATAAATTAAGATTATGATTGCAATAACTAAAATTATTATAGCAACAGCTTCAATAGCTTCCATAATATCCCCTATTTATCCATTTTATTAAGTTTAGCTTCTTTAGCCTCAATTTCCTTGAGCATTTTTTCTAATTTTTTTTGCTCGGTTTGAGCTTCCAATCTAGCTAATCTTTCGTTAATTTCTGTGTGCAAATAGCCTACTTCACTTCTTACATCAGTTGTGGATTGTCTGATGGCGGATAAACTATCCTGCTTGTCTTGAGGCATCGGAATAGGATTATCCATTAATCTTTTAGATTCAATATCTTTTTCAACCATAGACATTTTTTTAAGTTCAATTTCCTTTTCAAGAATTAAAATTGAATTTTTAGACTGTGCAACTTTTCTCCATTGGAATACAATGATTAAAACTACAACTGAAACAATAATCAAAATAATAAGCAAGAACATTTGATCAGGTATTGTAGGAATACTTTCCATAAGGTTACCTCCAATTAATTTTATACATTAATAATTATAAAATATTATATTAACTTCATCAATTATATAATTAATTATTAATAAAGAAGGTAAAAATTTATGATGGAATCTTATATACAAGCTGGAAAAATTGTTTCAGATATTCGTAGCGAAGCTTCAAAAATGATTAAGGATGGAACTTTAGTCATTGATTTAGTGGAATATGTAGAAAGTGAAATTTTAAAAAGAGGAGCCGAAATTGCATTTCCGTGTAACGTTTCAATAAATGAATTTGCTGCTCACTATACTTCTCCAGCAAATGACAAAACTTTAATTCATGCAGGAGATATGGTGAAATTAGATTTAGGTGCAATGGTGGATGGATATATTGCTGATTCTGCCGTTACAATTCTTGCTTGTGGAAATATGGATGAAAACTACACCCAAGACGAAATTAATTTGCATGAAGAGATTATTGAAGCGTCCGCAGCAGGCCTTGAAGCTGCAATCGCTACCGTAAGGGCGGGTGTTGAAGTGGCAAAAATTGGCGCTGCAGTTCATGAAGCGATTTCAGAATATAACTTAAATCCTATTTTTAACTTAACTGGACATAGCCTAGAGCAAAATAACCTGCATGCCGGTATTTCAATACCTAATTATGACAATCATGATGGATATAAGCTTGATGAAGGACAAGCTATTGCTATTGAACCCTTTGCAACTAACGGCGAAGGCATTGTAAATGATGCTCCGGGGCATTATATTTTTGCATATATGGCAAACAAACCATTTAGAATGAAAAGTACCCAAAAGGTGCTGAAATATATCCAGACAAACAACCCTTATGTTCCATTTTCAGGAAGATGGATAACTGATGAATTCGGTGAAAGACGTGGAAACATTGCTTTAAAACAGTTATCAGAAGCTATGGCAATTTATCCATACTCCCCACTTAGAGAAAAGAAAGACTGCTTTGTAAGTCAAAAAGAGCATACTGTTGTTGTTGAAAAAGAAGGATGTATTGTTACAACCATTTAGAAGAGACTGTTCTCTTCACTATTTTTTAATTTTAAAAACTAGAATATATTACTTTTTGAAAATAAATCATTTTAAAAAAAATGAAAAAAAGAAAAAGAGGATTAGTATTCCACAGGAAGTGGTAATCCTAATTTAGCTCTTCTTTCTCTTTCTTTGCCGTTTTTGTCTTTTTTACCTTTAGCTAATTTTTCAAGCAAAGGAAGACCAGGTTTTACGTCGTCCATTGGTTTTGTTTCAATTAAGCCAGCGTCGACAGCAGCTTTGAATACAGACTCACCGGCATCGGTTCTGGTCAATACAGTGGACCATCCGTCAGGGGATCCAACAGAACCAGTTGATACGTCAGACCATTCAGCAACATAATCCATACAGATGTTACATCCTGCTTGTTCGTATCCGTGTGTTTCTTTAATAGCTAAACCAGAGTCTTCACCGTCTTTGGTTAACCAGAATTTTCCTTTACCAATGTCCATTTTGGTAGCATCTTGTAAGCTGTCAAATCCTAATTTAGCAGTAGCAAAAGTATCAAGAGAAGCCATAGGGAAGTTTTCCATACAGTAGATACCGACAATCAATTTGATTTTATCAGCGACGAATCTAGTGAATGGATAAGATTGTGCTTTTCTTAAACCTTGGGTTTGACATGGAGTTGCTACAACACCAACTTTTTCTAATCCGTATTGACGTGTTGCTTCTTTTACTGCGGATAAAGTTGGGGACATTGAATATTTGGTTCCTGCTGCAGCAATAACTTCATCAGAGGAAGTTACTACAGTAGGAATAGGTCTCCAATCATCATCAGGAGTTCCAGCTACTACGGCACCTTCAATAATTCCTTCATCGAGTGCGTAACAGAGTAATGCTGAAACAATTCCTCCGTCTTGTGATACATCTAGAATTTTTTGATCAGTAGATCTAGCAGAGAGTGCTTCTTTATAAGTACCTAATACCATATCCATTCCTCCTAAAGTCCTGTGTCCTCTTTAATTCTACTTACAGGCAACCAAGCTCTTGGACACATTGTGTAACAAGTTCCACATTTAATACATCTGTCTCTGTCACAGCTAGGTCTACCTTCAGAAAAGCCCATAGCTCTTGTTGGACAAGCTAGAGCACAAGTTCCACAACCGGTACATAATCCTGGACGGATAACACCAGTTATTACGTCACATCCACAACCTTTGTCACATGCAGCTTTGTCAATAGCAGGTTGCAAGTATTCCATGTCTCCGTTACATAATGCAACAACAGTTTTTGCAATCATTTCAGGAGCAACAGGACAACCAGGAAGTGCTAAGTCCACTTTAACTAATGAACTGATAGGTGCAAAAGATTCGTGTTTAGGTTGTGCTTGTTGTCCTCCACGTGCAAATGTAGTGAAACAACCAGTCATTGCACAAGAACCGAATGCAGCGATTAAACCAGATTTTTTTCTTGCTTCTAAAAGTTCATGTACACTGTGTTCATCTTGTAAACATACGGAACCTTCAATTAAACATAAGTCCATTTCTGGCATTTCTTCAGCATAAGTACCATGAATCCATTTATCTACTAAAGTTTGACCGTATACGATGTCAACAAGATCAGTTAAAACAGTAGATAAAATGTCATAATTTTCAGTTAAAGACATTGCGTCTCCAGTACAACCACTTAAGTGTATGTAACCAATACGTGGTTTAGCAGAAGCAGCTTTTGGTTCTTCTGGAGCTTTGGTTTCAACAGGAGCAGCAGCTTCAA
>JAZUAV010000004.1:0-9559 GCA_045638165.1 Methanobrevibacter sp. | reverse complement strand
TAATCACCTTTTTTTAATTTTATAAATAATTAGATCAGTTTAATTATCAACATGAGAAAATAAGTTATAGTGTTGACTAAACCTTTCTACATAATACATGAGTTTAAGGTTATATAAATACTTTATGGTATAAAGTAAATTTAAGTAAGAAAAATATTTTTCAGCAAATATGAAAAATAGGAAATCGCCTAGCCTGTTGCCACCAATATAATTAAAAGCAACTACAATTAAATAAACAGTTGTCAATGTTTAGCTATGTTTTCTAATATGAAAATCCTCCCTAAGCGAGTGGGATGTCAATACCAAAAGATTGTTTAATTGAATGATATGTGTAGCCATGAAAATTCACTTAATGATAAAGAAATACTTTGATGTCAAACCAATCAAAATGAAAAATCAATATTTCTAAGTATTATCAAAAGACTATTCATTATCTTGAAGATTATAACTATTTTTCTCTTTTTTTAACTTTTCAATTTCATTTTCCAATTTTTCAATTCGCTCATCATATTTTTCGAGTCCACCTTCCAATTCCATAATTTTTTGTTCTTCGTGACTAAGTGGAGGGTTGAGTTTATTCCTTGATTCTCTGATAACAAGTGAGAATAAGAAAATTCCTACAGCAGATCCAAATAACATCAACGGATAAATATCTTGAACAAAAGAGAATGAAATATCTGATGGAGTTAATATAACAACCAGTAGCATCTCAAATCCTACAAATAAAATCATCAATATAAGAGATTCTACCATTGAGGGGAATTTTTTATCATTCCAGATAAATATTAGACTTCCAACAAATCCACTAATTACTGTTGAAATGGCACATGGCACTGCAGTAACTCCCCCTAAAGAATATCTGAACGCTCCAGATATTATTCCTACAGGTATTCCCACAATAGGACCTCCAAATAAACCACTAATCATAACTACCAGACATCTGATGTTCGCTGGAGTACCATTAATAGTTACACGGCAATATGAAGCAAAAAGTCCAACCAGTACAAATACTATTAAACATACTAACTGATTTTTTCTTGTAAATTTTTTTTCTCGTATAATCTCTTTAAATGATTTTAGGTTAGTTGCAAGAAGAACAAATATTAAAACTGCACATAAAATTTTAAACATTTCAAAATACGAATCAAACATTGACGTATCAATACTGCCAATAAAATAAGGAGACATGACACTTATTATACATATTACCGCCACATATCCCAATCCATAAAGTGGACTGTCTTCTTGGAGTTCCATTGCAGGCAATTTTCCTGAAATATACCCTAAAATTATAACCGCAGCTATAGCCGCCGAAATATCTTCAAAATTTTTTAAACTAAAATTTATTCCAATATCCGAATAATATCTAAATAAACCTATAAGAAGAATAATATTTGAAACTAATAATAAAAAATATATTGCAATTATTTTCCAGTTTTTGTTTATTTTAAATTTCTCTAACATTGGAATCATTTAATGAATTTTGATTTAAAAAAAATACTTGATTCTTTATATATTTCTAATTATATTAATATTTTCTTAAATAATATATGATGCATAAGTACATGCAAAAAAAAGTTAAAATAGGTAGAATTATCTACCTTATTTTTTCTCTAATCTAAAAGGTGGAGTAATTTCCATAGTGTCATAAGCTTCCTGTTCTTCTTGAAGCTCATTGAAGAACGCATTAATCTCTTCTAACCTTTTAATCTTATCATTTTTCCTATTCAACTCATTTTGAAGTTTAATATAGTCTTCTTTTGGAATTGTTTGTTCTTTTAAATACTGAAGTTCATTATCTTTTGAACTGATTTCATTTTCATATTTATTCTGAAGAGAAATATAGTCTTCACGAGGAATAGTTTTTTCTTTTAGATATTCAAGTTCAGTGTTTGTAGCCGCAAGTTTGTTTTCTAACTCGTTTGTCACTGAAATATGCTCTTCTTTAGGGATAGTTTTTTCTTTAAGATTATTGAGCATAGCATCTAAATTTTTAATTTCAGAATCAAACTGAGATTGCAAATTGTTGTACTCTTCTTTAGGGATAGATTGTTCTTTTAAGTTAGTTAATTCATTACTCATTGCATTGATCTCAGATTCAAATTGAGTTTGAAGATTAATATAATCCTCTTTAGGAATGGTTTGTTCCTTTAAAATATCCAGCTGATTATCTCTTTTAGTAATCTCTCCATCTTTAATCAGAATTTCATTGTTTTTAATCTCTATTTCTTTTTCAAGTTCCATAATCTGGTTTTGGAACTCCACATTATTTTCTAATTTGAGAACTTTGATTTTATACTCATCAATATTACGTGAAAGAGAATTAATTTGAGCATCTTTTTCGGCTATGCTTCTGTAAGATTCATTTAATCTTTCATTAACATCAGCCAATTCTTTTTTCTTATAGTCCCTCAATTGTTCAGCAAAATAATCTTTAATTTCATCAAGAGAATTGTTAACATAATCAAGTTCATAAATCCTATCCTCTTGATTTTTGATTAAAATATCCTTTTCATCGAGTTGTTTTTTCAATAAATTAATCTCATCTTCTGCTTTAAACTTAATAACAGAAACTTCTTTTTCCTTCTCTACAATGTCTTTCTCGAGTTCTTTTATCCTTAATGGAGTGTTATCATTTGCTTTCTCAACTTCAAGTTTTGTCAAGTCTAATTTAACACTATTAAGCTCCAATAGGCAAGACCGAATTAAAGATTGTAGAGTATCTTTTTCAGCATCAATTCCTATTTGCATTCTATCCCTTAGTTAAAATTTTTATCCCAATACCGATTTCAAATTATAACTATTAATGAATTTGAAAATTTCGATATATTGTACAATATAATTCCTTGATATAAAATATTAATTTTATACTATTTAAATTAAACCCTTAAATTAACCTAAAAATAAAATTAAAAACAATTAGAAACAAGAGGGAAAAAACAAAAAATATTAAAAAAAATAAAAGAAATAAATGGATAAAATCAGAGGATTTTATCATTAATTAATTCAGCATTCAATATAGAAGCTCCAGCTGCACCACGAATAGTGTTATGTCCAACAAGAACATATTTAAAGCTATTATCAAATGCTTGATCTTTTCTAAGCCTACCAACACTAACAGCCATGCCGTTACTTGCATTCCTGTCCATTCTAGGTTGTGGCCTATCTGATTCTTCTCTAACAATAACAGGATTTTCAGGAGCTGAGAACAAATTCAGTTCTTGAGGCAATCCTTTAAAGTTTGCCATAGTGTCTCTGACATCCCCAATGTCAAAGTCATCCTCCAGCTCAATAAATACTGCTTCAGTATGCCCATCAATAACAGGCACCCTATGACATGAAGCACTTAATTTGAAATCTGCATTAATTACATCATTACCATCAAAAGTACCTAACAGATAGAGTGATTCACTTTCCATTTTTTCTTCTTCCCCACCAATGTAAGGAACAAGATTATCAACAATAGCCATTGATGGCACCCCATTATAACCTGCACCAGATACAGCCTGCATGGTTGAAACTCTAACAGATTTTACATTAAAATTATCAACAACAGGTTTTAATGTTAATGCTAAAGCAATAGTTGAACAATTAGGATTTGTAACAATGAATCCATCCCAATCATTTTCCTTTTGTTGAGCATCAATCATATCTAAACACTGCGGATTAACTTCAGGAATCACCAATGGAATATTTTTTTTCATCCTGTGTGCACTTGCATTACTTGCAACAACGTAATCACGAGCAAACTCTTTTTCAACTTTAAGAGCGAAATCAGCAGGAAGTGATGAGAATACTATATCCACATCATTATCCATAGCATCCGGATTAGTTTCTGTAACTACAATGTCCCTAACAGATTCGGGCATTGCATCATTCATATACCAAGTTGTAGCATCTTCATATCTTTTTCCTGCAGAACGGGAAGATGCTGCCAAGGCAGTAATCTCAAAATCTGGATGGTTTTCAAGTAATTGGATAAATTTTTGACCAACCATCCCAGTTGCACCGAGAACTCCAACATTTACCATATAACTCACCTATTCTAAACCTAAAACATCATTCATACTGCTAACAACACCTTTTTCAGCAGTCGGAACGTATCTTATTGCCCTGATTACACCGGCAATAAATACTTCTCTTGTATGAGCCTGATGTTTAACTTCCAATCTTTCACCTTCACCAACAAACATTACAGTATGGTCTCCAACAATGTCTCCACCACGGATTGCATGAACACCTATCTCTTCTTTGGTTCTTTTACCAACCAGACCTTGTCTACCGTAAATTCCCACTTCTTCAGGGTCACGGTCAAGTTCTTTAGCTATCACTTCAAATGCAGTCATTGCGGTTCCAGATGGAGCATCCTTTTTTTGATTATGGTGTGCTTCGATAATTTCAATATCATAATCATATAATAAAGGAGCTAATTTCTTTAAGGTATTGAAAAATACATTAACTCCAATAGCCATATTTGATGAAATAACCGCAGAAACATTATTTTCTCCAATGTTTTTAATGTTTTCGGCCATTTGTTCTTCACTGAAACCTGTTGTACCTACAACAACAGAAACACCACAGGAAGTAGCTATTTTAATTGTTTCAACAGCTGCAGGAGCAATAGTAAAATCTACAAGAACTTCAGCACCGGATGCTTTTAAAGTTTCTTCCAAATCTTGTGATCCTACAATTTTAACGCCTAACTCATCGATTCCAGCTTGAAGGCCTGCATCTTTACCTGCAAGAGGGGTGTTTGGCATTTCAATAGCTGCCACTACTTCCATATCATCTTGTTGTGTAATTTTTCTGATAATACCGGAGCCCATTCTTCCTGCTGCTCCAGTAACTGCTACTTTAATCATAATAATACCCACTTAAATTAAATTAGAATCTTTTAAAGCTTTTTTAAGAACTTCAAGATTTTCTTCTTTCATTTCTGCTAATGGTTGTCTAAGTGGTCCTGCAGGAAGACCCATAATATTCATTGCAGTTTTTACCGGTACAGGATTACTTTCAATGAAAAGAGCTCTAATTAACTCAAGCATTTCATAATGAAGCCCAATAGCAGTAGTATAATCATCATTCAAAATACTGTCAACCATCAAAACCATTCTTTTTGAATCGATGTTTGCAGAAGCACTGATTACACCAGTTCCGCCAACAGCCATAATAGGTAAGGTTAATGAATCCTCACCGGACAGAATATTAAAATCATCTTCCAATCCTTCATGTTGAAGTGCCCTGTAAATATCAGATACTTTATCAACACTTCCACTAGCTTCTTTAACAGCATCAACATTGTCAATTTTTGCTAATTCAACAATTGTTTCAACATCCATATTAACTCCAGTACGAGAAGGAACATTATATGCAATAATTGGAATATCTGTTAATTCTGAAATAGTCCTATAATGTTCAACCATAGCGTGTTGTTGTGGTTTGTTATAATATGGAGTAATTAATAATGCTGCATCTGCACCTGCATCATCAGCAAATTTAGTAAGAGAACCCGCTTCAGAAGTAGCATTACTACCTGTTCCAGCAATTGTTTCAACTCTACCATTTACTTCGTCTACCAATATTTCGATTACTCTTTGATGTTCTTCATGGTTAAGTGTAGCGGATTCACCAGTGGTTCCTGCTCCAACCAAACCATTTACTCCTCTATCAATCAAGTAATTTATATTGTGTCTAAAACCTTCTTCGTCAATTTGTTTATCCTCTGTAAAAGGAGTTACCATTGCAACATATGTACCTTCAAAATTCATTCTAAAACCTCGTTAACTAAACTGTATGCTTTTTCACCATCGTTCCAATCAACAAATAAAACAATAGCTGTTTGTGATGAAATAATCTCCAATATATTTATTTCATGTTTTCTTAATGGTTCTGTAATCCTTGAAATAATTCCAGGAGTATCAAGGATATCCGGACTTACAAATGTAATCATAGCAGTGTCTCTTCCCAATGATAATGAACTTAAAACATCATTTTCTATGACAAATTGATGCAGCAGATGATAAGCTTTGTTAGAGTCCGCTTTATCAATGAATGTTGTGATTGAGTTTTGACCTGCAGAAATACCAAAAATATTAATATCTTCTTCGGCAAGGCAACCAGTCAATCCGGCGAATAATCCGACTTTTTTAACCATTGCCTCACCAACAATAGCAATGAGAGAAATAGGGTTCTTATAAAGTGATACACATTTTAACATTTCACCTTCATAAGGTCCCACAATGCGTGTTCCCTTTGAAGTTAAGTCTCCGTGTTCAAAATTGATAATTTTTGCAGTTATTAATGGATCTTTATATTTTAATGCATGAGGGTGTAGGACCTGCGCTCCATGAGTGGCCAAATCCCTCATTTCTTCAACAGAAATTTCATCTAACAATTCTGCATTTTCTATTTTATTAGGATCGGTTGACATTACTCCATCCACGTCAGTGACAATAATTACCTCATTAGCCTCTAAACAGTGCCCAATTAGAAATGCTGTAATATCACTTCCACCTCTTCCCAAAGTGGTTATTTCACCACTAGGGCCTTTTCCTAAAAATCCGCAGATAACTGGTATGATGCCTTGATTAATAAGTCTTCTTATCCCTTCAGCTTTAATATTAGTAGATTTAAAATTTATTTTAGCTTCCAAGGAATTGGAATCAGTTATAATAGGCCACATATCATTATATGGGTCTATGAATTCTGACTTGACACCTAAAGATTCAATAGTTGCTGAAAATAATCTAGCACTAGTTAGTTCACCCATAGCCATAATTTCTGCCTTTTGCTTATCAGTTAATCCATCACCAATTGCATCATTGGACAAACCAATGAGTTCATCAGTAGTCTTGTTAACGGCTGAAACTACAACAACTACCTGATTACCTTTCATATATTCATTTACAACGGACTGCGCCGCTTTTTTAATTCTAGAACCATCGCCAACCGAGGTTCCACCAAATTTTACTACCATTAAATCCATTAAGTTCACCTATTTCCTAAAAAAATTCATTACAATTTTGTTAAAATATTGATTAAACAAAATATACATATCTATTTCTATCTAACCATATTAATAAACTTTATAAAAAGTTTGATTAGAAAAATTTGAAAGTTATAACTGATTAAAAAATATTAATTAATAAAAAAAGTAGAAAAAATAAGAATAATCTTATTCTTGAGTTTGTTCTATTTTTACAAGTCTGGTTACGTAACCTGCAATTTTATTTCTTAAATGTTTAGTACTTACAGTAGAGTATTCTTGTACTAATTTTTTGTTTTCTTCAAAATCAGTTGTGAAAACTCCTTTGTGAGTTTCGATAAGTTCTTTTGCTAAACGTTTAACAAATGAAGTTCTAATATTACCCATCAACATTCCTCCTTATAATTTTTTTTTGCTCATTTTTATTTAAAATAGTCAGCATGTCTAATATCTGATCAATAATTTCCACATCAAGATTTTTTTCTTCAGAAAATTTCTTAACTTTTTCATGGATGGTATCTTCTCGAGATTTATCATAAATTGGCATACCAATATATTCTTTCGCAAGAACAATATCCTTTGCTAAAGAAGTTCTCTGAGAAATTAAATCAAATAATTCATTATCAATTTCATCAATGCGATTTCTAGATTCTTTAAGAAGATTTTCAGCTTCTTCTATGCTATTAAAAGATTTAATTTCATAATCCTCCGACAAAAAAATCACCATTTTTGATAATAATGATAATAATATAATTTATTAATATCCTAGTATATAAAGTATATGATTTTACACAAAATTAAATTAAAAAAAGTCATTACAGTAAAATACAACCTTGGTTGTCAACTTCTGTTTTTATGACTTTGCCTTCGTATCTGCTCCAAGCTTCTTCAACACCATCAATTGAATTATCATCAACAACAGCCACAAATGAAGAACCAGTACCTGACAATCCAGATGCTATTGCTCCTGCTTGAAGAGCATCTATAGCAATTGTTGAATCAAAGCCCAAAGTTGCTGAGTAGATTAAACCATTTAAATTAAGTGCTTTAAAATAATTTTTCTGCTTTGCAAAATCAAAAGCGGTTTCAACTAATGGAGATAGCAATTTCATTCTATCCGGATTAGAATCACCTGATTTAGAATAAAAATTAGGCATATAAATTAATATTGGATACTCATCCATTTTTTCTTTTATAATGAATTCTCTATTTCTATTATCTGTTACAACAACTCCACCAAAATAAGAAGCAGTAGCATCATCAAATGAACCTGTTATTGTAACGCCAGCATCTAAAGAAGCATCAATAGCCATGTTAATTACTTCCAAATCCTCAAGTGGCTTTAAATCGAATTCTTCAGATATTATTGAAGAAGTAATTTTGACAATAGCATTGGATGAAGCACTGCTGCTTGAAAGCCCAGATGCCATTGGAAGAGATGATTTTGTCTTTAAATCTATTCCAAATTCATCCTTATTAATATTATAATGATTAAATACTTTTTCAACACAGATTTCCATTAGAGAGTTATCTGCACCAACATCATTTGAACATTTTATTGAATCGGCTGAAGTTTTGGCTTCACATACAATATCCAAGCCAATTCCGAATGCTGAACCAAAGCCAGTAGCAATGGCATTTATAATGGTTGCAGAACCTGGAGACCTAACTATTTTCTTCATTTTGAATCTCCTCATATGGAATAGTTATTTTTGAAAAATCAATAGCTCTATTTCGAGCATTTAAAGATAAAACATGCCTTAAATCTTCATCATTTATTAAATCATCAATAGCCCGAGCAATAGAAGGTATTTTATTTGGGTCGACAAGCAAACCTACATCTTCAGTTATGATTTCAGTTATCCCACCAACATTACTACCAATGACCGGTTTTCCACAAGCCAATGCTTCAATTAAAACTAAACCAAAACTTTCGGAAAATGAAGGCAATACCAGCAAATCACAACTCGGAATAATATCTTCAACATCCCCTCTGGATCCTGTGAATATCACATCACGGATGTTTTCGTCTCCAACTTTCTTTTTAAGCTTTTTAAATAGAGGACCATCACCAACAACAACCAGATAATAATCGCTATTAGCTATTTTTTTAGCTTCCAAAAGTGAATCCACATTTTTTCTTTTAATCAAATTACCCACAAAAAGAACAATCGGTTTATCAGACAATTTATATTCCTGTTTAAATGAGTCATCTTCTTTATTAGAAAATTTATCGATATCAACAGAGTTCCAGGACAATTTAGTTTTATCAGATATTCCTGTGACTCCAGTTGCAATTATTTCATGTCTTAATGCATTACTAACCGCAAAAATACCATCTGCATCATTCAACACTTTACGAATAAATGACCTCATATATGGCTGTTTTTTATATACCTCAAACATGTCCGAACCATGCGCAGTTACATATGTTTTTATTCCATGCTTATTTCCAACTTCCACTGCAGCTGCGCCGGCAGGGAATAGATAATGTCCATGTATAATATCAATATCCTCCTTTTTTAAAAGATCTTCTAAAGCTCTTTTAGCATTCTTTTTAAACATTAAACCTCT
>JAZUAV010000003.1:0-1620 GCA_045638165.1 Methanobrevibacter sp. | reverse complement strand
AAGCATTGCTAGGACGTTGCTTTTTGCTTTAACTCCTTTGTTTATGAGTGCATTTGCTATGCGGTTTGCTTTGATGTTAAGTTGTTCGTTTGTTAATGTGGCGTCTGTTGCAACAAGTGCGATGCTGTCAGGGTTTGCTTCTACTTGTTTTTCAAAGCGTTTGTGGATGAATGGAGTTTCCACGGGACTGAATGTAGGTATCTCTTTGGTTGTTTCAAGCTCCACATCACAAATTCTCATGGTCTTGATATCATTGATAATGAATTGGTCTATAATGGTTTCCATTGAATCTAAGAATGTTTGAATATAATCTTCAGTGTACAATTGATCATTATATGATAATTCAATATGGATTACAGTATCTTGTTTTAATACTCCAATATCAATTTTATATTCAGTATCTGAAGTCGCATCTGCCAATTCATAGTTTTCATATTCGTTACCATCAATTGATAGACTTTCAGATCCTTCTCCTTCATTATATGAATAGAATAATTCTGGTTTTAACTGATATTTTCCAGAAATCTTAGTATATGGATAAATACTGTTGTTTATTGAATCAATCCATGTTTTATCCACTAATTTGAGGAATTTTTCAATTGTTTGTTCTCTGTTTTCATTTTTAAGGATTAATGGGAGTGTTTTTACCAGGAACCCTTGAGTATTGAAATAATTAGGATTTGTTCTTCCATTAAATATTGTGGTTATTAATGTCTCATCACTGTATGTGAACTTATTCAGGTTCAATATGAGTGCGGACATGACTAGTGAATTGTGTCCGATTGAATTTTCCAGACAGAACTCATTAATTTTGGTTGAATCAATAGCTGTTGAAATATTTTTGATGTTTCCTTCTTCAGGATTTCCGTTAATATTTGGAGTAAGGACTGTTGAATCGATTTCCTGTGATAACTTGTCGTCAAAGAATTTTTTGGCGGTTTCATATCTTTCGCTGTTCTGAAGGTCATTTTCAATAAGGCTGAAGACATATCCGTCAACAATTTCCTTTTCAAGTTCTTTATTTTGATATGCATTAGCAATATCTTCAAATAAGAGACCTTGTGATTCACCATCAGTAATTATGTGGTGGAAATCAGAGAACAGTACGGTTTCTTCATCTGTATCATATATTTTGAATCTGAAGAGTTGTTCATCTTCTATTGAAAATGCCTTCACGTCGTTTTTGATGATTTCCTCGTCGGTTATTGAATCGACTTTAACTATTTCGATTTCATCTGTTTCAATATTAATGTTTTTATATTGTTTTATATTTCCATCATCGCCAAGCACCATTCTTGTCTTAAGGTATGGGTGAGCATCAATTACTTTAATGACTGCTTCTTTTAATTTTTCAGCATCAATTTCCTTGTCGAATTTTGCAACGGCAGGCATTGTGTATTTGATTTCGTCAGGACTTTGCATACATTCGTAGTACACACCCAATTGATTTTCTGTTAATGGGAAGTAATTCATGTTATTGGACATTTCAATAAGTTCGTTTAATTTGGATGTCTGTTCATCACTGCCTGAAATCTCAGCTGCGAGTTTTTTGATTGTTGGGCTGTTGAATAGTATGGATATGTCAAGGTTGACGTTCATTTCCTTGTAAATTAATGTGTT
>JAZUAV010000002.1:0-13301 GCA_045638165.1 Methanobrevibacter sp. | reverse complement strand
TTATTTAATATATTATATTTATTTAGGTGAAATAATGGCAATTTCTCAAGGAAAATCAACAAGAAGTCCATCCGGTGCAAGAAATGTTGCAAACCGTGGAAAAAGAAAATCAGAATTAGGCAGAGATCCTGCTGAAACTAGATTAGACGAAAAAAAATTAAGAAAAATTAGAACCCGTGGTGGAAACGAAAAACTCAGATTAGCTACAGGTAATAAAATCAACGTTACTGACGCTAACGGCAAAACCCAAGTAGTAGATATTCTTGGTGTAGTTGAAAACACTGCAAACCCTAACTACGTAAGAAGGAACATCATTACCAAAGGTGCTATTGTAGAAACCCCTGAAGGTAATGCAAAAGTAACATCCAGACCTGGTCAGGATGGAGTTATCAACGGAATTTTAATTTAAAGATATTCTCTTTAAATTCTCTCTTTTTTTTTAAATTTTTCATAATTTTATATACTTGTTTTTATAGATATATTTTCATTAATAGTTTTTTTTAGGAGATACAATGTCAGATGATAAAATTAATATGAATCATGGTGCCGGTGGAGAGGTAATGGCTAATTTGATTGCCAGCACTGTTCTGGACAATATCACAAAAAAGAGCGTAAACGGTGGTATTAGTTTAGATGCATTGGATGATGGTGCATCCATTCCATTAGGCGATTATGAAATTGTTTTTACAACTGATGGTCATACTATTGACCCGTTATTCTTCCCAGGTGGAGATATTGGTAGAATTTCCGCAGCAGGAACAATCAATGATGTTTCTGTAATGGGGGCACGTCCATTGGCGATTTCTAATGCAATTATCATGCAGGAAGGATTTCCTATTGAAGATTTAGATAAGATTATGAAATCTTTAAATGAAGCATGTGAGGAAGTTGATGTTGCAGTGATTACTGGAGATACCAAAGTAATGCCTCAAGGCAAGCTTGATGGAATTGTAATGGTGACTACAGGCATTGGAATAGCTAAGAAAGGTGAAGTGATTCGTGATTCTGGCCTTGAAGTAGGTGATAAGATTATCGTAACCGGTAGTCTTGGAGATCATGGGATGAGTTTGATGTCTTTTAGAGAAGGTTTCGGTTTTGAAACTGATTTGAAATCTGATGTTGCTCCAATGTGGAATATTATTAATAAGGCTTTAGAAATTGGTGGAGTTACAGCAATGAAGGATCCTACCCGTGGAGGTTTTGCAAATGCAATAAACGAAATGGCTTCTAAAGCGGGTGTGGGTGTTGTACTTGAACAGGAAGCAATTCCAATTAAGGAAGAAGTTCATGCTGTTTCAGAAATGTTAGGCATTGACCCATTTGAAGTAGCTAATGAGGGTAAAGTTGTTATGGGTGTTAAAGCTGATAAAGCAGAAGCAGTCCTTGAAGCAATCAAAAGCGAAAAATATGGTGAAAATGCAGCAATAATTGGTGAAGTTGTTAAAGGAGATTATGTAATTGTTAATACTCCTATTGGTGGTGAAAGAATTTTAGAAGCACCAATTGCGGATCCGGTTCCAAGAGTATGTTAGGTGGTAAAAATGGCAACTATATTTACAAGAAGAGTAATTGCATATGTTATTGATTTCTTTGTTGTATCTGCTTTCATGTGGATTGTTTCATATTTAATTTATTTCCTAATGAATCCAAGTCATGTCCACAGTGTTTATCAATATTTCCCTATTGTAGTTCCGATATTGATCATGATTTACTTTGTTGGTTGTGAAGTAACAAAGGCAGCTACTGTTGGCAAGGCTTTAATGTATTTACAAGTTAAGTCAAGAAATGGTGCAAATATTAATATTTCTCAGGCTTTCATACGTAATCTATCTAAAATCTTCTGGATTCCAATATTATTTGATTGGCTTATTGGCAGGTTTTTGGGTAGAGATAGGATATTAGCTGAAATTACAAGAACTGTCGTTGTTAATGAGCTTGGTTAAGCTCTTTTTTTTATTTTTTTTGATATTATGATTAAGAAAGTTCAGGTTTTGTGGTATTTGAACAAGGATGATTTGGAAAACTATTGCATTGATTTTAAGGAGTACAAATCCCATAAGCTTGAAGGTTATGAAATCTGTGATGTTGATGAGGATTTAATCTTTGATTTGTGTGATGTTGACTCCGATATGCTGGAACCTATAGGATACTTTAAAAATCAAAAGGAACTTGAAAATTATGTATCTGATTTCATTGAAAATGCAGAATTTGAATTGAGTTTAGACTCTCCGGAACTTAAGTCTAAAATCGATAAAGCCATTGAATCGATTGATTTCACAGGTGAAGATTATTATATTTCAATTGGACCCGGCATAGGATGCGATGAAAATAAAGTCACAAGCTGGTTTGATGCTCTTAAAAAGGAGTATAAGATTGCAACCCATGAAAACTTATGGGTTTTGGCGGTAACGGGATATGATCCTTATGAATTGTCGCTGACCGGCAAAACCTTATCGTTTATTTTGGCAGATATCTTGAACCTAAATGAATCCTCACTGGATAATCTGATTCCAAACAAGGGTCGCATCACCCCTGATGAATGGAATAAGATACTGGAAAAGGTTTATAAGAAAAATAAAATATATCTTGGTTTGAATAGGGTCGTTTAGTTATTTTTTGTAGTGCTCGCAGTAGCGTTTGTACCTGCATGACCTGCATTTGTTCGGATTTTTGGTTGGTATGAACGGTTTTGAACCTTCAAAAAGCCCATGCATTCTATTTAATGTAAATTCTATTTCTTTTTCAATTTCGGATGTAAATGTTTCAATCCAAAATAGGTTGCTGGTTCCACGTTCCCTTAATGCTCCTTTAATTGTCCTTGAATCATTTGTCATGTCCTTAAAGGCGAGACAATATGCTCTTACTTGGTTCATTGTTGATTGGTAAGGTGTTCGTCCAGGCTTGTCGTCGATTATGGTGATTTCGTCGGGACCCATCCAGATTTCATCAATGTATCCTCTGATTCCATAGCGGGGTGAGATGACAAAGCATTCCCTTGATATGGCGGCTTCTCTTTTGGATGATTCAACCACTTCCTCAAATGTTGCTGGTGTTGCATCCCGCTTGAAGTTGTCTTCAAGCCGCTGGTGAATTTCACTGCCGCGGGTCATTGCACGTGTGGGTGCAGTTTCTATGCCTTTCATGTACTCTAGATATATCTGGTATTCACAATATCCTTGCTGGTTGAGCCAACTAATTGGGAAATTGTTTTTCCCTTCGATTATTTGAAGGCCTTTTATTGAAGGATGCTTTTTAATTTCGTATTCCTTTTCGAATCCAGTAATGTCTTTTTGCTGCATAATTTCATTTTTGTATTTTGGAATATCTAATACTTTTCATTGGCTCTTGGTGGTTTTTTAAATACTATTTTTGATAAAGATAATTCCATGCATTATGTAACGTCCAAAGGCATCTTGTCAAAAAACAATGGAATGAATCTTTACCGAGGCTGCACTCATGGATGCATATATTGCGATTCCCGCAGTGAAATCTATGGGATGAGCCATAAGTTTGAAGACATTGAGGTAAAGGAAAATTCCCTTGAGCTTCTTAAAAGGGCGCTTAAAAGAAGGCCGCAGTCTATGATTGGAACAGGTGCGATGACAGACCCTTACATTCCGTTGGAAAAGCATTTGAAATATGTCAGAAATACATTAAAGTTAATTCATGATTATGGCTTCGGATTTACATGCATCACAAAGTCGGATTTGATTTTAAGGGATTTGGACCTGCTTAAAAAGATTAATGAAAAGTCAAAGGTTGTTGTGCAGATGACATTGACTACTGCTGATGAGGAGCTATGCGGCATTCTGGAGCCAAACGTATGCTCGACTGAAAGGCGTGTAGAAGTGCTTAAGACATTGAATGATGAGGGAATTCCAACGGTTGTCTGGCTATGCCCGATACTTCCGCATATTAATGATGATGAGGAAAACATCAATGCAATATTGGATTACTGCATTGATGTGGATGTTCATGGAATACTCTGTTTTGGAATGGGATTGACACTTAGAAAAGGAAATCGAGAGTACTTTTATTCCAAACTTGATGAACATTTCCCTGGTCTTAAAGAGAAATACATTAAAGAATACGGAAATTCATATGCTATAACTTCTCCAAACAATGAAAGGCTAATGAAGGTATTCAAAAAGAGGACTTCTGACAATAATATCTTGAATGACCCTTCAAAGGTATTTGAATATCTGCATGAGTTTCCTCAAAAGTCATATCAGACTAAATTAATTTAAATATCTGTTTTTTTATATATTCATATGATGAATTTTGAAGATTTTGATATTTCAGATAATATTTTAAAAGCTATTGGGGATATGGGATTTAAAAAAGCCACTCCCATTCAAAAAATGGCGATTCCGCCTGCATTGAAATCAGTTGACATCACTGCTCAGGCACAGACAGGAAGCGGAAAGACCCTTGCTTTTGCAATTCCCATACTGGAAAGAATTTTCATTCCCGACAGGTCACCACAAGCAATTATTTTATGTCCGACAAGGGAACTGTCCGTTCAGGTTGCAGAGGAAATATCAAAAGTCGGCAAATACATTAAAAAGCTTAAGGTCTTGGCGGTTTACGGAGGCCAACCAATTGGAAAGCAGACTAGGGTGCTTAAGAAGGGTGTCCATATTGTTGTTGGAACTCCAGGTCGTGTAATTGATCATATTGAAAGGGGCAATTTGGAGTTGATTGGTGTCGAGACGGTTGTTCTCGATGAAGCTGATGAAATGCTTGACATGGGATTTAGGGATGACATTGAATTGATTCTTAAAAATACCAACTTCAAAAGACAGACATTGCTTTTCTCAGCAACAATGCCTCATGAAATTAAAAAGATTGCTAAAAACTATCAGAATAATTCTAAATTTATTAAAATTGAAAATAAACGTGAAAACGTTCCTAAAATCACCCAATATGCCTTTAAAACCAATCCAAAATATAAGTTCAATGATTTGTGCAAATTGCTTGATGCTTATGGAATTAATTCTGCATTGATATTTTGCAACACTAAAAAAGGTGTTGATTTTGTTTTTAAGAATTTAAAAAAGAATGATTATTCATCTGAAGCCCTGCATGGAGACATGACTCAAAAAACAAGAGATAAAGTCATGAATAAATTCAGAAACGGTAATGTCAGCTATCTGATTGCAACTGATGTTGCCTCTCGCGGACTGGACATCTCCAATCTGGATTTCATTGTAAACTATGATGTTCCACAAAACAGTGATGATTATATTCATCGTATTGGAAGAACCGCAAGGGCTGGAAAAAGCGGATTTGCATTTACTTTAGTCAGTCCACAAGATGAGTATGCCTTTGGAAACATTAAAAAGACCAAAACAAGAATTATTGAAAAGGATATTCCAACGGATTCTGAAATTGAAGAAATAAAAAACAAAGTAATAATGCAAAAGATCAAAAAATCAATTAAAAATGATGATTTAGAAAAATACATAAAAATAATTAAAAACAGTTCCTCAAAAGATTTAAGCAGTGAGGAAATAGCTGCAGGATTATTAAAAATGGTGAGGGAAAAATAGTTATTTTTCACCATCAATAATGTTAAATTTAATTTTCTCGTTTTCAAGTTCACGGATGAATGCCTTGCTCATGTCCCCGACACATATTGCAATAACATTCAACCCCTTACGGGCGGCATTGGCGGTTGCTTGTGGTGCTGCAAATTCAATGTCAATTGGTATATCAAGTATGCCTGCAACAGCACGTGCAACAGTACCTGCAACAGCAACCTTATCTATTTTTGCACCGCTATTGGTTCCATTTTCATAAATTGTTTTGATTAATTCCAAATCACATGCTTTGGAACCGCCATCTTTAATGGTTGGAACATTGATAACAGTAACTTCACCGACACTCATGTCAATAATGCCTGTAAGGTTGGATAATGATACATCAGTATTGGCTTTAGCATCTTCTAAAACAACGCCAGTTGCATTTTCTTCTTTTTTGTGAGCGTATAAAACACCATTGTCCATGTAGAGCCCAACAATATCATCTTTTTCCAAGTCTTCTTTTGCGATTGCAGGCCATATGGTCTTATAATGGTTCATTGTTTCTAGAACAGAATCGGTATATTTTCTTAGGCTTATAGCATCTCTTTTTACTTTGTCAATACCTGCTTGAGTAATCTTGTAAGGTGATCTGCCATCTTTAGAAGTGATGTAACCTAATTCAATTAAAGTTTTAATATTTTCAGAAACCGCTTGGATAGTGATTCCTAAACTTTTAGCCAAATCTTTTTGTTTGAGATGAGGGTCTTGTTTTGATATTTCGCTTAGAATTTGGAAATGTGTAAGAGCACCTCTCTTTTTAAAAGTTTTCATAAATTCATTCCCCTTGATATTTAAATCAATATTTAATTTTTTATTTTATGTTATATAAATTAGTTTGTAATTTTACCAGCCAATCGTTCATTAAAAAGGTTTATAAATTCATCTTTTTTATCAATCGGTATATAAGCACCACATGCCATTGCATGCCCTCCTCCTGTACCTCCGACTTCTGATGCAATTTCGCGAATCATGTTTCCAAAATGAATTCCATCATATGAAAGTAGCCTGGAGCATCTAAGTGATATTTTAAGACCGTATTCATCGGTTTGTGTAAATCCTATAATTGGTTTTTTCCAGTTGCAGTATCCTAAAATCATTCCGGTCACTGTTCCAACAATTTCGGGTTTGATTCCAGTCCCGTCAAAGTACTGCAGGTTTTCCAATTCAATGATGTTGGTATCATCACTTTCAGCAATTTTGGATATTGATGTTGCCAGATTATACCGATGGGTTTTGCTGATTGCTTCGAGTTCATCCAGTGCTTCGATTCTATCTCCTTTTAAAACTTCCATAGCTATTTTCTCTTCATGGTTTCTTCCGCATGCATTCATGGCTGTTGAAAATTCAGACCCGTCTCTCAAGAAGGTATCTTCATCCTCTTTGATAAATGTATATGAGTCTCCAATGATTAATTGTGGAATGTATTTGACGTATCTGCCGGGAACGGCTTTTGATATCATTTCAACAAGTTTTTGATATAATCTTGTTTTTTCTTCCATTGTCAATTCATTTAGTTTTTTACGGTTGTGCTTTTCATCAATTTCAAGCTCCTCTAAAATTGCCATAGTTTCTGTGGTATTGTTTGTGATTGGAAGTTTTACGTCGCTAAAGTAGGAAAGGGCAACAAACAGGGGCCTTGTATTTCTTCCGTAAATGTTGATGTCGCTTCGGGTCACTTCGAGATATCCTTCATCAACCGCATCCTGCTCGATGATTTTATTCAGACCTTCAAAGTGACCTGATTTGGTATTCTGCATATCTCCGATTGCTGATAAGATTCCAATCCAGCTTAAATCACTATATCCATATTCCTTTGCAAGGAAATAGCATAATCCTCCACCGCAGACATAATAAGACCCATCGATTCCATGGTGCAGAGGATTGATTTCCAGATAGGTATAGTCTGTATTGTCTTTGTAATCGATGTCCCTTAATGGAGGGTGGTGGTCCAAAATTATTATTTTCTGTGAATCCTTCGCTTTTGTGTCAACTCTCTGGCCTGAACCCAAATCTGAAAATATTGTAAGTTCATGGTCAAGGTCGATGTCATCCAATACATCCAAATTGACAAATTCGATTTCATGAGGCTTGTTTTGCCTATCTAGGATGGTTGATAATATTGCGCCTGAACAGATACCGTCGCAATCGATATGGGAGTAAATCTTGATGTTTTCTGACTCATCAATGATTTGTCTTGCCTGGTGGTATTGTTCGAGCATTGATTGTGGTATTTGCATAGTAATCATTTCTTAAATTCTTTTATCTTTAAACTGATTTCACGGATAAGCTCCAACTTTGTCTTATCCCATTCGACTAAAACTCTTCCAGATTTTTCATACCATTTTCCAGGATATGAAAACTCTTTCTGTACATTATATTGCAATCCAAGTCTTTTTAGGGCCTTTTCAATGTCGTTGATAGTTGGTTCTTTAACGGCATCTTCCTTTGAAATCTTGCGCCCTTCGGAGAGACTCAAATTTTTATCTAAATATTGTGGCCAAATTGTAATCATATTAACACCTATCTAATGTCTTGAATAATAGTTCCATCATGTCTGGAACTGTATATGTATCTGGGTAAATGTGGTCAACATCGTATTTGTCTAAAACCTTTGCAGTAATCGGACCGATTGAAACGGTTAATAAATTATCATTTAGAAGTTTGGCTATTTTCTGCTTGTCTTCAGCTATAGTAAAGAAGTTTTCTACTGTTAAGGGACTTGTAAAAGTGATTGCATCAATTTCTTTACTTTCGATTTTTCCAATCAAATCTTTTACTTTTGCATCGTCCATTGGAAACAGTGACTTGTAGGCTTCAGCCAAAATAACTTTATTTCCAAGCTTTTCCAATCCTTCAGGTAGAGTTGATCTTGCAGATGCGGTTCTTGGAATTCCAATGGTCTGACCGGTGATTCCTTTTTTAGCAAACTCTTCAATAAGGCCTTCCGCCGTAAAGTCTTCAGGCATCAAGTCAACAGTCATACCTTGTTTTTCAGCCAATTTTCCGGTTTTGTTTCCAATAACGGCTAATTTGCAGTTTAAGGTTTTGATAAAGTCAGGATAAAATTTGTTCAGCGAAACGATTGTTGTAGGGGAAGTAAATACAATCCAGTCAAGTTCATCCTTTCTTGCAACCAAATCTTTCAGTGATTGGGTATTTACAGGTTTCAAATCAAGGGTTGGGGCAAGAACTGGTATGCCTCCTAAATTTTTAACAATTTCACAAGCCTTTTTTGCTCTGTCTAGCGGTCTTGTTATTGCAACAACAGGTTTTGACATTCAATTACCTCATCAATTTATACTGCTTTATATTTTGTTTTTGTTTGTATATATTATTTGTTAAATTTGAAATGATATCTTGATGATTTAAGTGAGGAAAAAGCAATATACTAATAAATATAAAATTATTATCAGATGCTTAAGCATATTTAAAGGAGAGAGAGTTTAATGTCAAAGAAAGTAATTGTAATCAGTTCTTCACCTAGAATCGGTGGAAATTCAGATACATTGTGTGATGAATTCGTAAGAGGGGCTCTTGATGCTGACAATGCCGCAGTAAAATACAACTTGGAAGAAATCAGATTCCATGCCTGCAAGGCATGCATGAAGTGCAAGACCCCTGAGATGAAATGTTTCCAGGAAGATGGCCTTGCTGAGGTCCTTGACAAGATGATGGAAGCAGATGTGATAGTGTATGCAACCCCAATCTATTACTATTCCATGTGCGGGACACTGAAAAGGTTCTTCGACAGGTGCTATCCTATTTTCAACCAACTGGAAAACAAGGATTATTACATCATAACTGCTGCAGGTTCCTCAAACGGAAACGCGTTGACTGGTATCAGGGACTTCATCAGCTTTTCAAAAAATCCGACAGAAAAGGCGGTTTTCACTGTAATCGGTGATGCAAAATCCCAACCTGAATTATTAAAAGAAGTGTATGAGGCAGGTTTTGACTGCTGATTATTTCTTTTCTTTTTTTGATTAAAAGATTATTGTACTATTTTTTTTAATTATATAAATTTTTAATAAAGGTATTCGTTTTATCAAATTATAATGTAATATAAA
Source organism: Methanobrevibacter sp. (assembly GCA_045638165.1). GTDB lineage: Archaea > Methanobacteriota > Methanobacteria > Methanobacteriales > Methanobacteriaceae > Methanocatella. The sequence goes on along the minus strand of JAZUAV010000002.1, from coordinate 3,649 downwards.
TATTTATATAAAGTTATGAAATTAAATTATAGTTAGGAAGTGATTTGATGGTTAGTGTAACTAGTATTTATGATAAATTTCAAACGGTTATACCTGCTGAAATTCGTAAGGAATTTAATTTGGATAAATCTTATAAAATAGAATGGAAGATAAATGAAAATGGAAAAGTTGAATTGGATTTTATAAAGGAACTTTCATTAGATGATATGGTTGGCAGATATTCTGCTGTTGAAAAAATCGATTCTGTTAAATTAAAACATGATTTCAAAAACAATAGACTATAAACTTTTAGGAAATATTTAAATAGTTAGGGATATAATATAAGGTTAGGTTATACTATGAATGTTTTTAATTATAAAAAAAGTAAAATAATCTCACCTAATAATATAAGGAAGCATAATATGTATCGTAAAAAAACACCACAAAATAATATTGTTTTAGATGATTTTGTAGGAAAATTTAAAGCAAAGGATAAAATTAATTGCGTAAAATTGAAACATGAATTTAAAAATGGGGATGTATAATATGTATTTTTTGGATACTACTTTTGTTGTAGCATTATTCGTTTCCAATGATGACTGGCACCCCCAGGCAGTGAAAGTTTATGAAGATATTAAAAATCAAAAATTAGTAATATCTAACTTAGTCATTGCTGAAACAATCACTGTATTGAAGAATAAACTTGAAACAAAAGAAATTTTGGAAATTTATAGGGGAATGCCCAATTTTTTTCAAGTTATTGAAGATACTAATTGTTATAATGAAGCCATAATGGAATTTGTCAAATATGATTCAACACTTTCTTTTTTTGATGCAATGTATGTTGCTATAATGAAAAAGTTAGATATTAATGAAATAATTAGTTTTGATAGTGATTTTGATAAAGTTGATGATGTTATTAGAATCCACTAAGCAATATTTTAAAATAAAAAAATTAAGAGGTATTACCTCTTAAAAAGGGATTTTATCCTTTAAAAGGATTTGAACTGGTATATTGTTGGCCATTCACGGTTAATGTGTATGAACCATAGTCGATATTGCCAGAAACGCTTAAGTTGGATACGGAACTGTCACCAGTTAAGGTCCAGGTTGATCCGCTTTCCACGTTGACGGTAGTGTTTCCAGTGGAATTGATTGTTCCTTTAAACTCGGTGTTTTTCATAACCCAATTGAGTGAGCTTATGGAATCGACAATTACATTTCCATCTATTTTTTCATTGTTTGTGTTCAATTCAGCCTGTCCTCCGTTGGAGCCTTGAGTTCCCCATTGGCTTTGACCTGCAATCTCTAGGAATGTTCCGCTGCCGAATTTTAACTCGGTATTTTCCAGGTCAATGACACATGCTGTGTTTGTCACATGAAACATTGGAGCATCTTTGTAGACTGATGATTCTTCAGCTATTGTTAATTTGGAGTTTTTAGCAATGAATAGTGATGTTCCCACATCAGCATCCCCGCTCATGCTTTGATAGATGAATATTCCACCCAAATCAACATAAGCGTCACCGTCTTTTCTGTTACCTTCCGCGTAACCTGTCAGGTCACAGTTGGATAGTTCAATTGAGTTTTTACCTTCAATACAAGCAATCTGTGAAACGTATGAAGTACCTTTTGTGTTCTCCGCTGTGATGTTACCTGTTGAATAGATTAAAGGTGAACCCCTACCTGAGTCCTTGCTTACTCCTGTGTTGATTTCTGAGTTTTTGACATGTACCTGGCCTTCGCCACGGTCGGTTGCAAGGGCAGCGCAGCTTTGACCGTCAGTGTTGATGATGACATTAACTGCATTGATTATGCCGTTGTAGGTTGCGTCAAGACCTCTTGACTTGTCTGAGTGGGTGGTGATTTTCACGTTTTTGATGTCGGCCTTTGTTGTGCCTGAAACTGTAGTTTCACCAGGTCCACCGCCGTTGCCGCTAGGTGATTGTCCACCATCACCTGAGCCTTGTGCTTCAGGTGGTTGACCTCCGTCTCCGGAGCCTTGTGATGAATTTCCACCGGTTGCTTCAGGTGGTTGGCTACCTTCACCTGATCCTTGTGATGAATCGCCACTGCTTGAAGCTTCAGCATTGGTTACAAAAATACCGTTGGAACCTTTGGAGTTGGTATTGATTTCAACGTTTGAAATGTCCAAAGTTCCGTTAGTGTTTACTAAAATAGCGGAGTTGACACCATAAAAGTCAGCATCATCCCCTGAAGTCTGTGTATCGCCGGTTTTATTTAAAATAGAATCGGCTAATTTCAGCGCCCCTCCATTTTTAATTAAAATAGCATTGGTGTCCGCACTGTCAGTGTGGTAAAGTCCTTTGTTTTCGTCTAAGCTTTTGGCATCGACAACCAGGTTGCCTCTGTCTTCTAGTGCATTTGCATCGATATTTATGGAATCAGAAACAGTATTTGAGAAATTTGTAAGGGCAAAGGCACCAGCACCAATTATTATTACTATTGCAATAAGTGCAATTATGTACTTTCTGTTCATAGAAATAGTAACTTGGATATTATATTTAAAAATTTTGAAAAATTATACAAAAATATACTTAATTTTTACCCAAAATATCTTTAATAACATATCTGTCATCATCATCGAATAGTCTTAATAGTGTCACGCTAACAAGATAAATAACTATTCCCACTGGAAGAGCTACCCACATATTTAAGTTTAACAAATAAAGTACAACAGCCATAATACATGATCCGAGGATGATTTTAATTAAGTCAGTATATAATTTTTTATTTGGTTTATATCCTAATTTGTAGATTACATAAGCTTGTATGATTACTATGAGTATATCGCTCAATACAGTTGTGATTGCAGCACCGTTATATGATAAGTAGGGTATCATAAAAAAGTTTAAAACAATATTAAACACAGCAGCTATTGAATAAATTTTTGTAACTGTGACCTCTTTATGTGATGCATTTAATAAAGTGTTACAGGCACCGCTAATGAATAATAAACACACTGTCCAAATTAAAATTGACAAAACAGAGGATGCAACATCATATTTATGACCATATATTAATTGTATTATGTCTAAAGAATAGAATACTGTTCCAACAGCAAGAGGAATCATAACAAGCATTAAATATTTAATTGATTTCTCAAAACTAACAAGAAGCATTGTTTCATCATTTTTAAAGAATTTACTCATTACTGGAAATATAACTGCAGTATAAACTGAGTAAAATAATGTTAAAACGGAAATCAATTTATAAGTTGCATTGTAAATTCCCGTTGGATAAGTTCCAACCATATTTGTAAGCATTATAACATCTATTGAGTAATAAATGGTGTATAATAGGCTAGTTATTGCAAAAGGGAGGGAAAATATTATAATTTTTTTACAAAATGAGGTATCTAGTTCAAATTGGGGTTTTGTCACATGTTTATTTAAAACATAGTATTCATAGATTAATACTATTAAATTAGCAATAATATATGAAATTGCTATCCCGATAAGCCCTAAATCAGTGAATATTGCTATTAAAATGAAAATTAATAATAGGATATTTAATAATGTATTTCCAATTCCCTGATATTTAGCTTCTTCAAAAGCTTGGAAAGATGCATTAAATAAGTTAATATATGATTTAATAATAACTTCAATTGTAAAAAGTAATGTAACACTAATGACAAGTTCATTTGATT
>JAZUAV010000001.1:0-2074 GCA_045638165.1 Methanobrevibacter sp. | reverse complement strand
TTTATGTACAGATTTGCAGTCTGTGGCTTTTCAAGCACTATTGTTTGCTGTATGTGCCTTTAGAATGGCTCCAGATGGAATCGCACCACCGACACGAGCATTTTCAGTGCTCTGCTCTACTCCTGAGCTATGAAGCCTTTTTGCATAAGTAATTTATTATCAATTACTTGGAATACCCCCGACAGGACTTGAACCTGTGACCTGGCGATTATGAGTCGCTCGCTCTAACCACTGAGCTACAAGGGCATTTAATTTGAAATTATTTCTTTCGTTTTGAATAATCTTTAGGATTTTCACCTAACGATTTTACCCATTTTCTTATGGCGTTATCTGAAACCTTAAACTCTCTACCAACTTTACAAAAATTCATACCATTTTTAAGCATTTCTAACGCTTGCTTTTTTCTTGGGTCTTCTTGCTTAGTTCTAGGAGTTTTAGGTTGCTTCTTTTTGATAACAATTTCAGGAATTGGATTACTATTATCCAACAAAAAATTCTTCAATTCATTTAGAAAATTTTTCTTTTCCTCCTGAGAAAGTTTTTGATAATCAGACCACATTATACGATAAACAACAAATCCTGCATCTTTACTCTTATCATCACGCTTAATGTCGTGAGTGATAATTCTCTCATCTAGTTTGTGTTGGTCTCCATCAATTTCCAAATCAACTCTTTCATTAACTAAAAAGTCAAATGAGTATAACTTGAACTTGTATTCTTGTTGAAATGGTATATTTTCTTTTTCTAACCAATCTCTAAAATACTGTTCTGGATAAGTCTCTCCTCTACTTTTATGATTGATTTTATAAGGTATTTTATCAGGATTTTCTTCAAGGAACTTTTTGCGAATAACAGAGATTTTATTTTTTGTTTCTTCGCTGTGTGTTCTCTTTTTACCTGCCAATGATAACATTTCAGATTTAGTTCTCCAAAAATTAACAAGTTTATGCCTAATCAATGCTGCAATCATTGATTCAGGTATTGAAAGAACTTTTGCTATTTTCTTTCTACCTCCAATACCATCATCATACATTTTTTGAATCTACGAAATGATTTCATCGGAAGGTTTAACCCAAGTTGCACCGTTTATTCCTTTTTCATTACAAGGTCTTTTCATACTATTATTTAGTAATCTAAGTGACTTAGGGAGTTATAAATTAAACTTTTTTTATTTTTTATAACTCATTGATTATAAGTGCTCCAGGTCAGGCTCGAACTGACAACTAACAGATTAACTCCGAACCTTGCACATTACTGTGAAGAATTACTTACAATTACCTTGTTCGGATGGACTATCCATTCACCGTATCATTTCTGACTTAGGTGGGCGATTATAGTCTCTGCACGTCCTATCAGAACCCTTAACAGATTCTTCAAGTTTCGCTCAGGATTGACATTAGCATTACCTATTATGCGTTCCCTGAATTTACGCCATTCGTATAATGAGTTTCCTCATTATCGCTCCATGAGGTTTATCTTTTTCATGTAAGTTATTGATAATTAACCTCTTATTAAAGTCTGCTACTCTACCATTGAGTTACTGGAACAGATTTCAAGAACGATTATCCGTCAATGACACCTCGTCACTAACCATCGCTCGTTCTTTATTTTACGATGATGAAACAAACACCCCAATAAATTGAACTATTAATGATGTTTCATGTTAAACTAAATTTTATTTTACTTCCAGTCTCTACCAAATTGTTTGGTCTAAACCAGATGACAAGAGCACAGGTGGCAGGACTCGAACCTGCAAAGACATCTCCAATTACCATAGTTTTACGTCTCATGCTTAGAAGGCACGTTGGATACACCTGCATGTATGCGGTAATTGATAACCCTCAATTACCAAAGGGTTTATGCAAACTAAATTCGAGTTTAGTCGAGTCTCTCAATCTATCACCTAATAGCGAGAGAAAATCGGTAATTGATAACCCACAATTACCAAAGGGATGCCATTAAATTAAGCAAGAAGGCCAGGCTGACTCCGAATTGAACAGAGGACTAAAATTTTGGAGATTTTTGTGATACCATTTCACCACCAGCCTAAATTAGTTCCATAACCACGTCTCGT